>JBDKJJ010000176.1:0-2896 GCA_039796635.1 Bacteroidota bacterium | reverse complement strand
TTTTACTTTTAGGTGTTTTGATTTCAGTTTGGAGTACTTATCGGTCAGTAACTAAATATCTAAAATTAAAATTAGATGACCTGTATTAACATTATTTAACTACACAATAAAAATATAAATTACTACCTTGCGTTTGATTTGTATTAATCCAAAAAAAATATCATGTCACAAGTAAAATCAAACTCAAAATCAACTACAGTTTCTAAAACTCAAACTTCAAACAATAATATCGCTTTATTATTCGATAAAACATCATACATGCTAATGAGTGTTTGCGTAATATTGGTTGCTTTGGGTTTTTTATTAATGAGTGGTGGTAAAACACCTAACCCAGCTGAATTTCATCCTGAAACTTTATATAGCTCAACAAGAGTAACTATTGCACCTATGATTATTTTAATTGGCTTTGGCGTTGGTATTTTTTCAATAATGCGTAAAAAAAGCGAAGCATAATCTGATTTTTATAGTTAAAATTCTTATTTATTAATGACTTATTTACAAGCAATTATTTTAGCCGTAATTGAAGGAATTACGGAGTTTCTGCCTATTTCATCAACTGGCCATATGGTTATAGCATCATGGATGATGGGCATTGAAAAAAATGAAATGGTAAAACTTTTCAATGTATGTATTCAACTTGGAGCTATTATGGCAGTTGTAGTACTTTATTACAAACGTTTTTTACAATCATTGCCATTTTATTATAAATTATTTGTAGGGTTTATTCCTGCTGCAATTGGTGGTTTATTATTAAAAAAACACATTGATATTTGGTTAGAAAGACCAGATGTGGTTGGTTATTCATTGCTAATTGGCGGAATAATTTTATTATTTATTGATAGAATATTCATGGCAAATGAATTCAGAAACAATGAAGAAAAAGATAATATCAGTTATGTAAAAGCATTTATCATCGGCTGTTTTCAAGTAGTGGCAATGATACCTGGCGTAAGTCGAAGTGGTGCAACAATAGTAGGCGGATTAACCCAAAAACTAAACAGAAAATCAGCAGCTGAATTTTCATTTTTTTTAGCAGTGCCAACCATGTGTGCTGCCACAGCAAAAAGCTTATTAGATGAAAAAGATTTTTTAATAAATCATCTGCACGATAGCTTTATGTTGCTTTTAGTAGGCAATGTAGTAGCATTTATTGTAGCTTTAATAGCCATTAAATTTTTCATCAACATTCTCACTAAATACGGTTTTATGGTATTTGGTATTTATAGAATTATTGTAGGCATTTTGATATTAATTGCTTTTTACAAAGGAGCAAACATGAACATAATTTAACATACAAATGATACAACGCATTCAAACAGTTTATTTGTTTTTAGCAAGCATCTGCTTAGCGTTAGTTTATTTTTTTAGTTTATGGAGTTGTGTTTTCAACCTTGAATCAAATCACATAATCTATCAATTAAAAATATCGGCGCATTTGCCACTATTATTAATGTTGGCAATTGCATTAACAATCTCAATCATTTCAATTTTTTATTTTAAAAACAGAAAAAAACAAATTTGGCTTTGTTTTACAAGTTTAATAAGTATCACCATTTTCATTTTACTAGTGAATTATTATATCAACGATGCAAAAAAGACCTATGAATTTATTTCATCAGCATATTCGTTGGCAGCTTTACTTCCATTTGCAGCAATAACATTTATTGCTTTAGCAATTTGGAATATTCGTAAGGATGAAAAACTAATTAAATCATTAGATAGGTTACGATAAATAATTATAAAATTTTTTGTACCAAAGAAATAAACTTGTTTATATTTGCGCCACAATTTTAAAAAACTAAACTTAAAATCACATGTCAGACATTGCAGCTAGAGTTAAAAAAATTATCGTTGACAAATTAGGTGTTGAAGAATCAGAAGTTACGCCTGAAGCAAGTTTTACCAACGATTTAGGTGCTGATTCATTAGATACAGTTGAATTGATTATGGAATTCGAAAAAGAATTCAATATTTCTATTCCTGATGAACAAGCTGAAAAAATCACTAAAGTAGGTGAAGCTATCTCTTACTTAGAAGAGCATGTAAAATAATTTTACACGTTCCTCTTTCTTCAAAAGAAATTACAAGAACATTTTTAAAAACAATCATCTGTTAATTTTTTAATTACTGATGAGTTTATAAAGTTTAACATAAGTAGATTACATTTGTTACAACATTATGAATCGGTTTAAATAATCTAACTGTTTATTTAGCTGTATGTTTTTAAAAATGTTTTTTTATTTAATTTAATTAATCATTATATGCAATTAAAAAGGGTTGTAGTTACAGGTATAGGAGCCTTAACTCCTATTGGGAATAACGCTAACGATTATTGGAATGCCTTATTGAATGGAGTTAGTGGTGCTGATTTTATTAAACGTTTTGATGCAAGCAAACATAAAACTAAGTTTGCCTGCGAAGTAAAAAACTTTGATGTAACTAATTTCATTGATAGAAAGGAAGCTAGAAAAATGGATCCTTTCGCTCAATTTGCAGTAGTATGCGCTGATGAAACATTGAAAGATAGCGGCATTGACCCTGATAAAATAAACAAAGATAGAGCTGGAGTTATTTGGGCTTCAGGTATTGGTGGTTTACATACTTTTCAAGAAGAAGTAATGGGCTTTGCAAAAGGCGATGGCACTCCACGATTCAATCCTTTTTTTATTCCTAAAATGATTTTAGATATAGCTGCTGGGCATATCAGTATGCGCTATGGTTTCCGTGGTGTAAACTATGCTACGGTAAGTGCTTGTGCATCTTCAAGCCATGCCATGATTAATGCATTTGATAATATCCGAATGGGCAGAGCAGATTTTATTTTAACAGGTGGTAGCGAATCAGCTATTAACGAAAGTGGTGTGGGTGGATTTAATGCCATGCATGCCTTATCAAC
>JBDKJJ010000175.1:0-20664 GCA_039796635.1 Bacteroidota bacterium | reverse complement strand
ATGAAATGCAACCAATAATAGTTCAAATACCACCTGGTAATTGGCATGGATTTCATAATATTGGAAATATTGACGCTGTTTTATTGCACATGAATTCTGTTCCATTTGATACCGAAAATACAGATGAAGAAAAGTTGAGCATACAAAATGCAATAATTCCATACATTTGGTGATATGATTTTAAGCTTAATTACAAATAACCCACTTGCAGCAAAAAATGCAGAAATTGCTAGAATTGAAAGGATTATGATTGACTTGGAAACATTTGGCAAACAGCAGCGTCAATTAGGAAGAAATTTATATCACTCGGATCATCAAATTTCAGATGTTTATGAAATTAAAAAAGTGTTAAATAGATCAGAAGTTGTTGTACGAATTAATTCGATACATGAGCATAGTAAAAACGAAATAGAATCTATAATCAACTTAGGAGCAGATAGAATAATGTTGCCATACTTCAAATCTATTAAAGAAGTTGAGGTATTATGCACCATTATTGACAATAGAGTAAAAATAATTTTATTGTTGGAAACTATAGAATCATTAAAAATGCTAAATGACTTGATTAGAATCAATAGGGATTTTGAATTTCATTTTGGCTTAAATGATTTATGTATTAACTTAAACTGGAAATCGATATTTCAGCCTTTTTATGATGATAGTTTATTGCCATATATTGAATTGTTAAATCAAAATAAATTAAACTTTGGAATTGGAGGAATAGGAGCAATAAGTAATACATCATTATCTATTGAAAGCGAATTGATTTTGGCCGAACAAATACGATTGGGATGTAACCTAGGTTGGATGGGGCGTTCATTTAGAAATCATGTTGATACTTTAAATGTAGAGATGATGCAAACAGAAATAAATCTTATTCGTGTAGCCACAAAAAAGTGGCAAAATTCATCTTCATCTAATTTGATTTTGAATAAAATGAAATTGAATAATGCTATTAAAAACTGGGAATCCACACTTTAGTAATGCTGCACATTGTAACACCTTTATATAGATTTAATTTACTTCAAAAAGTTTATCAATCAATTCCGAACAGTACAGAAATTGTATGGCATTTATCTAAATCAGAAAGCAGAAAAGAGTATGATTTTAATTTTTTTAAACATGATAACAGAGTAAAAGTTTATGAAATTGATTGTAAGGACACAGATATTATTGCCAAACGAAACAAAATATTTAGTGAAATAAATGATGGGTATTTCTGTATGCTAGATGACGATACCATTTTTGTGAAAGCAATGTTCGATTTGTATATCGAATTAAAGAATGAAAAATTTATTGGAATGGCAATTGGAAATCAAAAATACGGGAATGGTATTTTTAAGGATAAAGCCACAATGCTTACTCAAAATTTTAAAACCAATTATGTAAACACAGGAATGGTGCTTAGTCATCATTCGGTTTTAAAACATGTACAATACGAAAGTCACCAAGAATATAAATTGGATTGTTATTTTTGGAGTAGATGCTTTATGTATTTTACTGCTCAAAAAACAAAAATTGTAAATAAGGATATTTCTTATTTTAATTACTTTGGAGAAAAGCTGAAGGTTAGAAAAAAAATATTTGGATTATTTATCAACTTTGATATTTATAATCCAATTGTAGTGATGCTGTACAAAAAAATATCGTTTTTGGGCAACAAATATTTTTTCACTAAACGAAAAAACAACTTACATCACTTATTTAACAATTGAATTCAATAGCAATAATATTATCTTGTTTACTTGTATTGATAGTACATTTTATTGGTACTATAGCACTTTCGGCTCGAATTGTTGGTACTGAGACTAGGCGTATTGCCTCCTCAACTTCTATTTTCAATATTGTAAATTTAGTTGCGAATTTTTCTACGATGTTGCTTGCTCCTATTCTTGCTAAAAACATTGAGCAGCAAATTAATTTAGGTAATAAACCCCAAGAATATTTTTTTCATATTATTCTTTTATGTTCTTCAATTGGGTGCTTGATTGGCGCATTTGCAATTCCAACCGTTCATAGATTCATGAAGCATGGAGTTGATTCATTATATCATCATACATCTATTTTTAAAGTTGTAATAAACTCGGTTAAGCTGTCAACTTTTATACATTTAAAAAATAGTTTTACCATGATGAATAAAAGTAATTTTTATCGATTACTTCAATTTAAAAATTTACCTTATTCAGTATTAATAATAAATATATTGGTATATAGTTTTGTAACTAACAATGTATTAGCATGTTTGTATGCTGGCATATTAAATCCCGAATACAGATCAACTGCATTATCATTAAATGGAATTACTGTTGGCTTAGGCACTTTAGGTATTTTGTTATTTATAGAACCATTTAATGCTACAATTACAGATAAAGTAATGGAAGGAACAGTTTCTAAGGCATATTTTAGAAAATATCTAGCATTTCTTGTTATAGCTCGTTTTGTAGGAACTTTATTGGCTCAGTTTACATTTATTCCATTGTCTAAAATTATTTCTATTATTGCTCAAGCTGTATAAGTTTGATTTAACCTAAATATATGCGATGTGGAATGAAATTAAAAAATTGGAATTGATATACTAATAGATTTTCTACTTGATTAAATATCTTTACTATTAAATTTGAAAAAATGACATCATCACTTTTAGCCAGATACATCGACCATACATTATTGAAGCCTACCGCCACCATTGAGCAAATAAAAAAACTATGTGATGAAGCCAATCAGCATAGGTTTGCGGCGGTTTGTATTCCGCCAAGTTATGTTGAGTTAGCAAAATCTGAAACTGAAAAATCAGGTATTAAGGTTTGTACAGTAATTGGTTTTCCGTTTGGGTATAATCATACTGAAGCTAAAGCTACTGAGGTTGAAATGGCTATTGGTAGCGGCGCTGATGAATTAGATATTGTAATGAATATTGGTGATTTGATAAATGGCAACACCAATTTTGTTTTGAATGAATTGTGTTTTTTGAATGAAATTTGTTTTGATAGAGGCAGCATTGTAAAAGTGATTATTGAATCAGGAATTTTAACTGATGAACAAATTGTGTTGGCTTGTAAATTATGTGCTGATGCAGGTGTAAATTTTGTAAAAACATCAACAGGTTATGCTGAAAAACATGCTACTATTGAAGCGGTTCAGTTAATGAGAAAATCATTGCCTAAAAATATTCATATCAAAGCAAGTGGTGGTATAAAAACCTATGAACAAACCATAGCATTTATTGAAGCTGGAGCCAACAGAATTGGTACTTCGAGTGGAATTGAAATTTTGAATGGAGTTGTTTAATTTTATTTTTTAATGCAAGTACAATTTTTTAATTCATTGTTTTTAATGGTTTGATTTAGCGATACAATCAACTCATTAACAGTAGTAGTTTTATCTCCACAATTGTACAATTCAATTATCGGATTTTTATCAATAATTTTTGAAAATAAAATTTCAGGAGATGGTGCTTCAATAAGTTTGCTGTAAGCTTCGTACGTATAATTTACAAAAGCTGTATTTTTTGTTATTCCTCTTCTATCTAACCAATATCCTTTTTTTAATGCAATCGGTTTTGCTAATTGCCCATCAGTAAAAATATCTTCAGGTGATGGATATGAAATCACTTTTGTGCCATCATCATTTAATTGAATTGGGATACAATCAGCATAATTTTTTGTGGTTTTATAAACTATCAATTGCCTAAGCATTTCACTTTTAGAATTTAAAGTCGTGGAATTGTTTTTTGTACAATTACATGCTATTGAAAAAAAAATAATGAATGCGATAAGCGGAAAATGATAAAATTTCATTTTAAAAAATGGTATTGAGCCTTAAGGTTTTTATTGTAAATCGTCTGGTAAATCTTCAACATTAATATTCTGAATATCAAGATAATCAACTCTTGGCGATGACTTTTGTGATGATGTTTTTTTCATATTCCAAACTAAGCTGGCTTGAAGTAACAAGCCGCTTTGTACCTTAGTTTGATATAAAGGTTTATCATTGGTTAAATCAGCATCTCTATTGCTAATTGAAACTATTTGATTGTTACGATAATAGTTATTCAATTCACATTGTATGCGAATATTATTTTTCAATAAATATCTCACACCTAAGCCGATAGTACGACCTGATTCACGAAATTGAATTGATGCAGTGTTTGCTGTAATTGATTCATTAGCTGAATACAAACGATATGAGTTGCCAGCATTTTCTAATTGCCCAAATACCAAAGTACGTTTGCTTAATGGATGATAATATGCAAATCGAGCTGGGTAATATTCAATTTTTTTTCGTAGCGGAAATGAAATACGAATAAAATCTTTTGATGTAATTTTAATTCGAGCGCCAAGCAAAGGAACAAATTGCAGATTATTGTAGGAATAAGTAGTTGCCATTCCTGCAAAGTATTGAAATTTAGGATTTTTTAATCGGGAATATAAAAGCAAAGATGAGTAGCGTAAATTAATTTCTTCATTAAGGTAATATTGGTCATTAGCAAAACCTGCCGAAGCATGAAATAGTAACAAATTTTCTTTGGGTTGATAATACATGTATTGTAAACCTACATTGGCGCTGTATAAACTGTGAACATGCTGAAAAATGCTATCCATCACAAAATCATTCCATGAACCACTTATGAAAGCATTTATTTGGTGAGTACCTTCATTTTTTTGCCATCTAACAATTGGCAAAGTAGTTGAAAATTCATATCGAGAATATTGAAAGGAAGTATCGGAAACTTTACTTTTTTCATGTGCTGAAATTAAGTTTCGTTTAGGATAAAAATTTACACCTACATAAATACTTGGCGAAAACCTTTTGTGTTTGTTTGATAAACTATCAAGGTCGTCAGTATTCATTATACCTACTGGCACTTGAGCTTTTGAAACAAAAGGTAAAACAAGCAGCAAAAAAAATATTCTTCTTAATATCATAATACAAGTTAGGTTTTATATTAAAAATCAGAAGCAAAAAATGTTCAATACATTAATGCTTCTGATTTGAAGGTAATCAACTACCAATGTTGTCTGTAACCACCATAACCACGATGTGGTCTTCGATGGTGAAAATATCTTGGGGCAATATAGCCATAGTACATAGGTGGTGGCGGTGGTGGTGGCATGCATCTGTACCCATAAGCATAACCTCCTCTATTGCAGTGATTAAAACGGGCATGCGGATGAGCCTTTAAAGTGGTAGTATAAAAAGCTGTAAAAGCCAATACTAACAATGCAACTAAAAAATGTTTTTGTTTCATAATTAATGGATTTAATTTAATTGACTGATTTTTTTTTAACTTGTTTAATCTGGATTAAGAATAATTTTTAAAAAACAATCATGATGCCAATATCAATTATGAGTTAAGTTTATTTTTATAAATGTGAACCACTAATGTTTGCCCTACTGCTTTTAGTGTTGATTTATCAATAATATTCATATTATCATTTAGTGTATGCCAATGAGGAGCAAACCATTTTTGTCCCGTAAAATCATGATATATAATATCAATAGTTGGAATTTTTAAAATTGAATTGATGTAAGTATGATCATCTGTAATTCCGCTAATGGGTTGGTTTATAAAATGACCACTATAGCCTAAATCGCTGGCAGTAGTCCATATTTCGTTCATTAATCCTGGAGCATATTGCATGGATACATTTTCTAAACCAAATGTAGCACCTCTGGCACCAACCATATCTAATAGAATTCCTGCTGATGCGGTGTAGTTAATTACATGTGGATTTTTACACCAATATTGAGTGCCTAAACAATATGAATCTTCATCATACTCACCTTTAAGTAATGGAGAACCAGGCGAAGGGCAACCGTAATCTTCTGCATCCAACATCACTAAATCAATTCCTCTATCAGGTTTGTGTTGATGCAAAATTCTAGCAATTTCCATCATTACCGCCACACCACTACCTGCATCATCAGCAGCTAAAATTGGTTGTTTCATTTTTGCTAAATCAGTTTCTTGGTCAGCAAACGGTCGGCTATCCCAATGGGCACAAATCAATAATCTGTTTTCTTTTTGTGAGGGTAAAAAGGAAGCAATAATGTTTTTAATTTTTAATTGCTTTCCATCAAATGATTTCACTGTGGTGTTTTGAACATATACTGTATCAGCATATTTGGTGAAATATTTTTGTAGATAATTTCCGCAATTTATGTGTCCTAAAGTATTCGGAACTCTGATACCAAAAGAAACTTGCTTTGCTACAAATTGATAACATGAATCTTCATTAAATTGCGGTAGCTTACTGAAATCTTGCTTTACAACAGCAGTTGTATCGTTGTTTGAATCAGACTTTGTATTGCATGAATTGCAATTCCAACTGATTATTGCTATTATCAATATTGCCCAATATTGTTTCATTTCTTTTGAAAATCTGTTTTGTTAAAAATTTAAAAGTTTAGTTTTTGTGTCAATGTATTCTTGCCATATTTCTTCTACAATTTCGGCAGCTGGCTTTATTTGCTTAACTAATGATGCAATTTGCCCAATCTCTAATTCGCCTTCATTCATATCGCCTTCAAACATTCCTTTCTTTGCTCTTGCTTTGCCTAATATATGTTGAAGTGTTTCAGCATCTGCACCACTTTGCTCAGCAGTAAACGCTTCAGTAAAAAATTTATTTTTTATTAGCCTTACAGGTGTAAGTTTTTTTAATGTTAGCATGGTATCGCCTTCATTAGTTTCAGTAACTTTCTTCTTAAAATCAATATGAGCAGATGATTCATTACTTGCCACGAATCTTGTTCCAATCTGAACAGCATCAGCACCTAAAGCAATTGCTGCTAACATAGCTTTACCTGTGGCAATACCTCCAGCTGCAATAATAGGGATATTAATACTTTGGGCTACCGCAGGAATTAAACACATAGTTGTTGTTTCTTCACGTCCGTTATGACCACCAGCTTCAAATCCTTCGGCAACAATTGCATCAACACCAGCTTCCTCTGATTTTTTAGCAAATTTTGAACTACTTACTACATGTACTACTTTAATACCGTTTTGTTTTAAGATGGATGTCCATGTTTTTGGGTTTCCTGCTGATGTAAAAACTATGGGTACTTTTTCTTCAATAATAATTTGAATATGTTTTTCAATATCAGGATAAAGCAATGGCACGTTTACTCCGAATGGTTTATTAGTAGCTGATTTACATTTTTTTATTTGTTCTCGTAATATTTCGGGGTACATACTACCACTACCTATTAAACCTAAACCACCTGCATTGCTTACTGCTGAAGCTAATTCCCAGCCACTACACCAAATCATTCCTGCTTGAATAATTGGATATTTAATATTGAATAATTGTGTGATTCTGTTTTTCATTTGCAATGTTAATTATTCTTATCAAGATTATATAAAATAAAAAAAGCCTCACCGAAATTATTCGATAAGGCTTTAGTATTATTTCTGAGTTAATACCTTATTATCTTTTTTTATTGCTTCTGAATGATTTACCAGCTTGGAAGCCATTACCTTCTGGGCTACCTAAACGAGCCATTACACAACGAAATCCTATTGTAGCAGTTGATTGATCTTCTTCTAAGAATCTACGAGTACCAGGTGCTAAATAGTAAGCTCTATCATTCCATGAACCTCCTTTGTAAACTCTTGTATGATCGTTTATTAATGAAGATACACTATAATTATAAGTTGACTCTGAATTTTTATCACCATCGTTAAAATTAATATTATCGCCTCTGTTATAATTTCTTCTAGCCAATAATTCACTATCGCTCACATTTCTATACCTGATTCTTCCTAATGAATCTTTATCTTCAAGTGTTCCATCATCCTTTTTAACTTTTGTTGTGTAAACGTTTCCACGGAATGAATTTTCATCACTCACATCAACAGGTGATAACGGACGATAAACATCCATTGTCCATTCATTTACATTACCAGCCATGTTATACAAACCAAAATCATTTGGCATATACATTTTTACTGGGGCTGTGTAATCAGCATTATCATTTAATCCGCCAGCAACACCCATAAGATCACCTGCCCCACGTTTGAAGTTGGCTAACATAGCTCCATGCCATTGTTCACCACCATCTCCTGAACTTCTTAAGCTATATCCATTCCATGAATAGATTTTTCTATGTAAATCATTTTCTTCTCCTTTAGCCGGGTTATTTCCAATATTTGAAAGTGCTGCATATTCCCATTCAGCTTCAGTTGGTAAGCGGTAATCAGGTAATAACATACCATCTTCCATTTTAACCGGTCTAACAGTTTTTGCATCTTCTTGTGTGAAATCACGTAAACCACTCTTTACAGTACCTGTGTATTGACCGTACAAGTATGCTTCTGATTGGAAATTATCAGTTGATGTAGCTACGCTATGATCTAAAACACCATTACGAATTAAAATATATTCATTTACCCTATTTCCTCTCCATTTACAATAATCAGATGCTTGAATCCAATTTACACCAACTACTGGATAGTCTTTATAGGCTGGATGACGAAAATAATATTCAACAAATGGTTCATTGTAAGATAATTTATTTCTCCATACTAAAGTATCAGGTAAAGCTCTTAACATTACTTCCGGAATATCAGCATAAGCTTTACTTAGCCAAAATAAGTATTCACGATATTGAATATTGCTCACTTCAGTTTCATCCATATAAAATGAAGAAACTGTTACACGATGAGGGATATTGTTAAAATCCATCGTTACATCTTGTTCTACAGAACCCATTGTGAATGTACCACCTTCAATAAAAACTAAACCTGGGCCTGTTTCTTGCCCATCATATTTTTGATTTTCAAATCCACCCCATTTAGGGTCGTTATAATTCCATCCAGTTGAGCTTGATTGACCTTTATCGCCACCGCCACATGATGCTAAAACACTTGTGATAGCAGCTAACAATAAAATCTGAAATTTTAATTTCATAATGTATCTGATTAAATATAAAATTGTTTGTGATAAACTATTCAGGCAAATATAAAGCAAAAAACATTATATTATCTAAAGAATTTAGGGCATTTTATACGCCTGCCTTTTGATTTTGTTTCATTTCCTGACCAATTATTTGCCAAATTGGTTTTCTTTTTTCGTTCAAATAAGTATTGAATGGATATTTCATGTCCATTTCGGAGGTAAAAATATTTTGATGAAACATTTAAATCATAACTATAACCAGCTTTAAAAATGCCATTTGAAAAGCCAAAATAAAAAATAACTGCATCGATGTTTTTTCCTGAATTACGAAACCCAATTGCGGTTTGAGCATGACCTAATCCTGCTAATGCATTAATGTATGTTTCCTTCATTTTATCTTGAAATGATAAAAATAAATTGGGTGAAAAATACCAATCATCTTTTGATGTAATATGCTGTTTGGTTCTGAAAATATAGCCGCCTTGAAAATTAATTGCCAAAGGAGTTTGATGTGCTTTTCCAAATCCATCATTTGGTTTTGCTAAATGCAAAGCTCCTAAGGCTGTGTAAAAATCATTATTGTAAAATATTAAACCTGAATTTACATCAAAAAATTGTTTGCTGCTTTGTGGGGTATAATTTTCAGCTGCTTGAATTGGTTGGTAAACTAAGCCTGTTCTAGGATCTAACATATCATACACAACAATTTTTGAAACATTTAATTGGTTGAAATGAAATGCGGCTTCCATTCCGAATCTAAAGGCTATGTTTTTATTGATTTGGTTTTGATAGGCGTAGGATAATGCGGCTTGTTGATTTTGAATAATTCCATTTGCTTCATCATCTTTAATTATTTTAAGCCCTAAGCCACCTTGTAATTTATGTGAATAAACATCAGCTACTATACCATAAGTGGAATATGCGGCAGGCATTGATTGGTATTGATTTCGATAAATTAAACCAACCTTTAAATTTTGATGTATGCCAGCATAAGCCGGATTAGTGAAAAGAGGTAAATTAAAATATTGGCTGAAATGACCATCTTGAGCATTTGCAAAAACACTTTGGAGCAGAAATAAAATATAGATTGTTTTTTTTAGCACTTAATTTTGATAACTGATTGCAATAATACAACGGCTTTTTGTAACTAAAATTGCTTTTTAATTTTATTGTCAAAAATACTAAAATCAAAAAAACTGCGTAATATAGGCGTATGAAATTAATTAAAATAATTCGGATTTTGATTGTTTTGCTCATGTGCAATCAAATGCTGATGGCTCAAAATATTACTTTGCCAAATGTAAAATTAAATTGGCAAAATGCCTTAACGGTTAATACACCTGGAGGATTTAAACAACAATATTTAAAGTTTGATGACGCAATCATGAGTGGCGGAAGTATCGATTTTTTACCCCATTATTTTTTTAAAATTGAAGTATCTGGATTAAATAAATATGAAGCCCTATTAGGCAATATGATTTTTGATAATGCCGAAGATGTGTATCCAAAAAATTTAATTTCAAATGATTTTAATGTGAAAGTAAATGTGGCTGAAGAACGAGGGAAATATTTTGCGTTAATTGATTTTGTGCCATTGAAAAGAGATGCGAATGGGATTTTACAAAAACTTACTGATTTTCAAATTCAATTAAATATTGTTGGTAAAAATTCAAATTACAAAGCTCTTCAAAATGGAGGAAAAAAAATTGTATCACATTCGGTTTTAGCATCAGGCAATTGGTTTCAGTTTTATACGCAGGCAGATGGCGTTTACAAAATTGATGCAACTTTGCTTCAACAAATGGGCATTAATACATCAACCGTTGATCCTCAAAATATCAGAATTTATAGCATGGGGGCTGGTAATATTTCAGAATTAAATAAAGCAAGTTTCATGGATGATTTATCTGAAATAAGCATTGAAGTAGTGGGTGAAGCTGACCACCATTTTGATGCGAATGACTATATTTTATTTTATGGTGAGCATGCTGATAAAATAATTTATAATAATTCAACAAAACAATTCACCCATCAAAAAAACTTGTATTCTGATAAAACATTTTACTTTATAACCGCTGATTTAGGAATTGGTAAACGACTTTCAAATTCACCAAATGTAAGCGGCTCAAATAATATAGTTAGCGAATTTGATGACTATCAATATATTGATAATGATGGAATAAACTTAGCGCACACAGGTAGAGTTTGGTACGATGCTAATGATTTTGACAATACACTTTCAAGGAATTATAATTTCAATTTTGCAAATCTGATAACCAACCAACCCATAAAATTCAATATTGATGCAGCTGCGCAAAGTGTAATTAGTACAAATATGGATGTTTATTTTAATGGTAATACATTAACTAATTTAGGGTTTGGTCCTTATACTCCGGGCTATGATAGACCTGTTGGAACTACTCAAAGTTTTGTTTCAAATGTTAATAGTAGCTCAGATGCAATTAATATTCAGCTTAATTATAATAAAAATTCAAATGTTGCTGGGATTTGTTGGTTAAATTACATCTCATTGTTGGCTCGAAGAAGTTTGATAATGAATGGTAATCAAATGATTTTTAAAGATTCAAAAAGCGTAGGAACAGGAAAAATTTCAACCTTCAACATAAGCAATTCAACATCAAATTCAATTTGGGATATTACAGATAAATTAAATCCTTCAAAGCAACTTAATTCACAAAGCGGAAACCAGCAAACATTTACTATTTCAACAGATACATTGCATCAATTCATTGCTTTTAACAATAATGGATTTTTAACACCAACAATTTCGGGTGCAATTTCTAATTCAGATATTCATGGTCAGATTCAAGCATCACCTGAATTAATAATCGTATCACATTCAGATTTTTTGTCCGCTGCTTCAACATTAGCAAATTTTCATATCAATACGTTACATCAAAAAACTTTATTAGTAAGTACTAATCAGGTTTATAATGAATTTGGTGGGGGCAAGCCTGATATAGGAGCCATCAGAAATATGATGCGAACATTTTATGATGCAGCAGGAAATGATACTTCAAAAATGCCGAAATATTTATTGTTAATGGGTGATGGTTCGTATGATAATAGAAATATTATTTCAGCAAATACGGCATACATACCAACTTATGAAAGTCAGAATAGTATTGATAAAGCAGCCTCATTTACATCAGATGATTTTTTTGGATGCTTGAGTGTTGGAGAAGGTGAAAGTTTAGAAAATGGAACACATCTGTTAGATATTTCGGTAGGTAGAATTCCATGTAAAACAATAACAGAAGCCAATCAAGTAGTAAGTAAAATTCTAAATTATAAATCAGCAGCTTCATTTGGCAACTGGGTAAATAATATAACATTTATTGCTGATGATGAAGATAGAAATACACACATTAATGATGCTGATAAATTTGCAAGTAATGTTACCACTTTGCACCCCGAAATCAACGTTGATAAAATTTACTTTGATGCTTATAAACAAGTTGAATCATCTTCGGGCTCACGATATCCTGAGGTACATGATGCCATAATTAGAAAAATAGAAAGTGGAAGTTTAGTAATGAATTATACGGGGCATGGTGGCGAAGGCGGCTGGGCACATGAAAGAATTTTTGAAACACCTGATATTAATCTTTTAGAAAATTACAATAAACTTTCGCTTTTTGTTACAGCCACTTGTGAGTTCAGTAGATATGATATTCCTGAAATGGTTACTGGCGGCGAAGCATTAATACTGAATCCGAAAGGCGGCGCCATTGCACTTTTCACTACTGTAAGATTGGTATATACTGGTGGAAACGAAGATATAAACCGAAACATCTATAATTACTTTTTTAAAAAGAACAACGATGGTTCACCTATCGCAATTGGCGAAGTATTTAGGTTAGCTAAAAACGCAACAGGACAAGATGAAAACAACAGAAAATTCACACTACTTGGCGATCCAGCTATTACATTAAATTTCCCTGACTTTAAAATTCGGAATGAAAAGATAAATCAAAAAATTATTAATAATGATACTTTAAAAGCTTTCGGAAAATATACTATAGTTGGGAACGTAACTGATAAGCAAAATAATATTTTAAGCAATTTTAATGGAATTGTGTATCCAACAATTTTTGATAAATCGCAAACGGTAACAACCCTTGCCAACGACCCATATCCTGAATATTCGGGTGGAAGCATAGTTCGAAATTATTCGCTTCAAAAAAATACAATCTATAAAGGCAAAGCAAGTGTAAAAAATGGTTTGTTTACTTATACTTTTATTGTACCCAAAGATATTTCGTACCATGTTGGAAAAGGAAAATTTAGCTATTATGCCAACGACCCAAGTAATAGTGCAAATGGATACGATGGGAGTATTAATGTTGGTTCATTTGCTGATTCAACAATTAAAGATAAACAAGGCCCTATTATAAAATTGTATATGAATGATTTCAAGTTTGCTAATGGTGGTATAACTGATGAAAATCCAACATTGATTGTGAAGCTTCAAGATATAAGTGGAATCAATACAGCAGGTATTGGAATTGGTCATGATATTACAGCTACACTTGATAATGATACTAAAAATACGCAATCATTAAATGATTTTTATGAAACGGATTTAGATAGTTATCAAAAAGGAAGTTTACGATATCCATTTAAAAATTTATCAGTTGGGCAACATACATTAATGTTGAAAGCATGGGATGTTTACAACAATCCTAACACAGCCGAACTTGAATTTACGGTGGCTGAAAATAATCAAGTTAGCTTATCACATGTTTTAAATTATCCAAATCCATTTACAACGCATACTACTTTTTTCTTTGAACATAATATGCCAGGTCAGGCTTTAGATGTGATGATAAATATTTATACTATATCAGGAAAAAATATAAAAACTATTCGTCAGCAAGTGCAAACAAGCGGTTATAGAAGCGATTCAATTGACTGGGATGGCTTAGATGAATTTGGTGATAAAATTGGAAGAGGTGTTTATTTTTATAAACTCACAGTGAAAAATAATTCGGGCATTACACATACTAAAATGCAAAAATTAGTAGTTTTATAACTGATTAAGATTAAATACCTATATAATTAAGCTTTACAGGGTATTATCCTTATTAAAAGAATTACTATTTTTACAATCTCAATAACCACAAAATAATTTACAAGTGAAGAAGTTAATATTATCAACCTCAATTTCAATACTGACGTTTGGATTTGGATTTTCCCAAACTGTAAAAACTTCAGAAATAAATACTATCAACACGGCAGTTCCTTTTTTACGTATTTCTCCAGATGCTCGTTCGGGTGCTATGGGTGATGTTGGTATAGCTATTACGCCTGATGCAAGTGCCACCTATTGGAATGCTTCAAAGCTTGCCTTTATAGATAAAAATATGGGCGTTGCCATTACCTATACTCCATGGTTAAAAGGATTAGGTATCAATGATATTTATTTAGCGCATTTATCATTGTATAAAAAAATTGATAAAACACAAACTATAGCTACATCATTGCGTTATTTTTCATTAGGCTCCATTCAATTTACTGATGCACAAGGAAATAATTTAAATAACTTTAATCCTAAAGAATTTTCTTGGGATATTAGCTATGCACGTTTGCTCTCAAAACATTTATCTGTAAGTTTATCAGGAAGATATATTTTCTCAAATTTAGCATCAGGAAATGAAGTGAATGGTGTGCCAATATCTTCAGCAAAAGGAGCTTCAGCTGATGTAGGGTTATATTATAGAAAAAATGTGAAGTTAGGAAAACAAACAAAAGGCTTATTGGCTTTCGGAACTAATATTTCAAACTTAGGAACAAAAGTGAGCTACACAAAATCAGCAACTAATAAAGATTATTTGCCTGCCAATTTCGGAATTGGGTCATCATTGAAAATGGATTTTGATAAATACAATTCGTTAGAAATTGCTTTAGATGCGAATAAATTATTAGTACCCACTCCTGATGGAACTACCACTTATGAGTACAAAAAATATTCACCATTTGAAGGCGCTATGAAATCATGGAGCGATGCACCTGGAGGTTCTAAAGAAGAATTAAGAGAAATTAATTTATCATTTGGTGCTGAGTATTGGTATAATAAGCAATTTGCAGTAAGAACTGGGATGTTTTATGAAGATCCAACAAAGGGCAATAGATTGTATGCTACTTTAGGCGTAGGTGTAAAATACAACGTATTCGGAATGAATTTTTCATACTTAGTTCCTGCATTTCGTAAAAATTCGGTTAATGGCAGAAGCCCATTAGATAATACATTGCGCTTTAGTTTGTTGTTTGATTTAGATGCATTCAAAACTGACGAAGCACCAGCAGCACTTTAATTTTTTAATTTACTTCAATAAAAAAAGCGAAACAAATAATTTTGTTTCGCTTTTTTATTTTTGGTTCTTCTCAACTAAACAACATTTTCAAGTTGCTTTAAATTCATTTTACTTTTACTGATGGCAATACTTGCATTTAATTCAAACCCAATTATTATTACAATTGAGTTGAAATAAATCCACAACATAATTACAATCACACTACCAATTGAACCATATAAAGTGTTGTATTTACCAAAATTATTTACAAACCAACTAAAACCAAAAGAAGTAAGAATAAATAAAAATGTGGCCAACGTGCTACCAGCCGATATGAATTTGAATTTCTTTTTAACTGCTGGGCCGTAATAATACAAAGATGAAAGTGTGAAAAATAGCAATGCAATAATTATTAAATAATGCAACACTGCAATAATATTTTTTGCCGAAAAACTTTTGATATCAAGTGTTTTGAATAACCATGCAAATAAAGTTTGTTGTGCAATTACTAAAGTAAGTGATATGATTAATAAAGTGGAAAGCATTAATGTAAGTTTTAATGCTACATAATTGGTTTGAAAAATATTTCGTTTTTTAAAAGTTTGTTCATTTGATTTATTGAATGAACTTATCATGGCTTTTACGCCACTCATTGCTGAATATACAGATAATAAAAAACCAACTGAAAGTAAGCTGCTATGAGGTATTGCAACCACTTCATTTATTGTACTTCGAATCATTTGATAAGCACCTTCATTATGTATTAAATCTTTAATAGTGAGTAAAAGATTGGTTTGAAAATGACTTATAGGAATATAAGGGATTAATGTGAACAGAAATATCAATCCTGGAAATACCGATAAAATAAAGAAAAAAGCTATGCTGCTACCACGGGTAACAATATTTTCTTGAATGATTTCTTTAAAAAAAAATCGAAGTACCGTAATTAATGGCACACCCTCAAACCCAGGCAAAGTGAAGGTTCTTATTTTTTTAATAGAGTTATCAGATAGTAAGCTCATAAATATTAATTATTCTTTTTTACAACTAAAGAATCAATTTCAATTTTTGATTTTGATGTATCGTATTTGTGCAAAACAAATCTATCAATAAATGCCTTTTGATATTTTTTGGCATTAAGTTGATGTTCCTCAAAAGTTTCAGCATAGTTATGATAGCCGCTAAAATCTTCTTTGGCACAAAAAAACATAAATTTATTTTCAGCAGGGTTTAAAATTGCATCAATTGATTTTACCGAAGGAATACATATTGGCCCTGGCGGTAAGCCTTTTGTAACATAAGTGTTATAAGGCGAATCTGTTTTTAAATGAGTAAATAATACTCGGCGAATGGCAAAATCATGCAAAGCAAATTTAACTGTTGGGTCAGCTTGAAGCAAAACACCTTTATGATATCTATTTAAATAAATTTGAGCTATGATTGGTTTTTCATCTTCCATAGCAGTTTCTTCATCAATGATGGATGCCATAACAATTACTTCATAGGGGGTTAAATTTTGAAGCTTAGCTTTTCGTTTTCTTTCAGCATTCCAAAATTTTTTGTATTCATCAAAAATTTTTATCCAAAATTTTTCGGCACTTGTATTCCACCAAAATTCGTAAGTGTTCTGAATAACATAACCTGTTAAATCTTTATAATGCGATGAAGTATCAATATTTAATTTAGTAACCAATGAATCAAATGCAACTTGTAACTGAGATGAATCACACTCTAAATGTTTTGCTACATAAGTTCGGAATTGATGATTGAGGCGATACTTTCCGATTACCAATTTTACTGGTGTTTGAACACCTTTCTTCAATAAATTTATTAATTCCCAATTGCTCATATTGGGTAAAATTTTGTACTTACCTGGTTTTATATGTTCCCGATAATTAAGCTCTTTTGCCAACCACATAAATGTAGTGCGATTTACTAAAAGTTTATTTTTATCTAATATACGAAGTACATCATTGTATTTTGAACCAGTAGGAATGTAAATAAATTCAGGTTTAATAATTGTATTGGCAATATTGCTTCTGAAATAATTCTGATAAAATCTAAGGAATAAGCCGCCACCAATACAAAGCATGAGCATGAACCATACAAGGATGATTTTTTTTATCTTACTAAGCTGATGTAATTTTTTAAACATATATGGTTGCTAAAATTACAACTTAGTTTTTAAAATTTTATAAACTCATTAATTTGCTTCATTAATAAATCTTGAATTTCATGGTTGTTCATTGCATTTTTTTCATCTAATGATTTTGTGATGAACGGAATGTTTACTTTATAATGCAATACATTTATTTTCAAATAATTCAGTACACCAGTTAAATGATCTAAGCCTCTTAAATTACCATTTCTTCCATCTGCAATGCCTATCAATGCAGCTTTTTTATTCCAAAATGAATTTTTAGTATCGCAGCAATCCATTAATAATTTTAATGAACCCGGAAAGCTTCCGTTGTATTCAGGAACAATGAAAATTAATTTTGATGAAGGAATCAATAATTCAGATTCAAGCTTTTTTAGAACATCTGATTTAGAATTAATATTGAATATTTCAATTGGTAAATCTTCTAATGAAAGCAGCTTGCTCTCAATATTATGTTGAGATAATAAATTTTGATACAAACTTGAAATTTGTAAAGATTTACTTGTTTTACGGGTAGTGCCTGAAATAATTAAATAAGTTGAATCCATGAGGTAAAATTATTAAATATTGTAAATTGAACGCTGAAAATAGAAGTTGTTTTTTTTGATTTAAAAATGATTAAGTTTGCGATAACTGAATAAGCTATATGCATAACAATCAAGAGTCATTCAATGCTGAAATAAAAGATATTATTAATTTATTTCCTTCGGCAATCACTATTTATAAAATTGTTGAACCATTGAATGATGGCAACAATAACTATCAATGCATTTATGTTAACAAGCAAGCTATTGATTTGTTTCAAATTACTGAATCAGATTTTTTAAATAAAACTATACTTGAAAATTTTCCATTATTATCTCAATCTGATTTGTACCAAAAAATTGAGGCAGTAGTAAAAAATAATACTACTGAAAATGTTGAATATAAAAGAGTTGGAAAAGATGAATGGTGGCAAATAAATATTGCTAAATATAAAGATGGATTTATTACCTCAACCATTGATATTACCGAAAAACGAATCAAAGAAATTGAGTTGGAAATAAAAGATAAGCACCTTGCTGAATCAATGCGAATGCTTAAAATGTCAAACTATGAAATTGACTTAATAAATAATATAGTAAACTATGAATTAGATTATTTTAAAAATGTATTAGAAGAAGCAAACCACAGAATTTTGAATGTAGCTGAAATGCTTGAATATGTAGCTGATGAAGATAAAACTACAGTTGTGTTAAAAATTGAAAATACAATTGATGATGAAAAATGGTCAACCTTTGAATATAAAATCAATCTGAAAAATGGTAACTCAAAATATCTTGAATGCACTTTGAAGGGTTTATTTGAAAATAAAATTTGTGTAAAATTGTATGGAACAATTAGGGATATTACCGAACGAAAATTATACGAACTCACACTTGTTGAAAAACAATATCAACTTCATTTATCAAATGAATTGCAACAGCTTGGTATGCTTGAATATTTTCCTGAAACTAATATATATAAAATAGATAGTAACATTAAAGCAATTTTAGAAGAACCAAATTTGCCCAATGAATTAAGTGTTGACGAGTACTATGAATATGTATATGAGGAAGATATTGAAGGGTTGAAACGAAAAGTTAATTTAGCAATTGCACTCTATAAAAAAATTAAGGTACAACGAAAATTAAAATTAAAAAACAGCAAAATTAAGTATGTTGAAATTGTGTGTATTCCGAAATTGGAAAACGATAAATTAATAAAATATACAGGCACTTTCAAAGATATTACTTATCAATTGGCTAATGAAAATGGAACAAGCACCAATCAATTTATTATTTCTGAAATAAATAAATCGGAAAATGTTGGTACTTGGGAGTATAATTTAATCACTAATCAAATTATATTATCAAAAGAATTGAATGAGATTTATGAAGAAGAATTAAAGGAATATTACACTGTTGATGAGTACTTTGAATATTTATATGAAGAGGATAGATTAAAAGTAGCTGAATTTTTTAAAGAGAATATTTTAGCAAAACGCAAATTTGATGTTACTCGAAAAATCAAATTGAAAAATCAAAAATCAAAGTACATTCAAATAAAAGCAAGCCCAATAATTGAAAATGAACAACTAATAAAATATGTAGGAACAGTTATTGACATTACCGAAAAACATCTTAATGATTTAGCATTACAAACAAGTGAAGCTCGATTCAGATTGTTTTTTGAACATAATCCAATCATGTATTTTATTGTGAATGCGCATGGTACAATACTTTCGGTGAATAACTATGGAATTCAGCATTTAGGTTATACTCGGGAAGAATTAATTAATCAAAATGTTTTAAAAGTATTTTATGAAGATGACAAAGAAAAAGCAAAACAAAAATTAGAAGAAGTTACCTTATCTAAACTTAATAGCAATCAATGGGAATTAAGAAAAGTAAAAAAAAATGGAGATATAATTTGGGTTAAAGAAACTGCAAAATCAACTAAAGATATTGATGGAAACGTTATGTTTTTAATATTATGCGAAGACATTTCAAAAGAAGTAGAAAATCGCAAAATATTAGAACAAAAAAATTCCGAACTTGTAATTCAAAAAGATATCGCTGAATCAATATCTATTGAACGACAAAGATTTGCAAGTATCATAAGCCATGAAATTAGAACACCATTGAATGCCGTATTAGGAATATCTAATTTGCTTTTAATGGATAATCCAAATCCTAGCCAAATTGAAAACTTAAATACACTTAAGTATTCTGCCGAAAATTTAATGCTGTTAGTAAATGATATTTTAGATTTAACCAAATTAGAATCAGGTCAAATTAAAATAGAAAAAACTACATTTAATCTTCAACACATCCTTAATAATATTCATCAAACATTTGCATCAAAAGCAATTGAGAAAAAGCTCGATTTTAAAATTTCAATTGATCATAAAATACCAAGTGCTTTAATTGGTGACCCAATTAGAATTGTTCAAATCTTAAATAATTTAGTGGCTAATGCACTTAAATATACTAACTATGGTATTATTGAATTAGGTGTTGTTCGAAAAGAGCTAATTTCATCATCTGAAATAAAAATAAAATTTGAAATAAAAGACACTGGAATTGGAATTCCATATGAAAGACAAGATTCTATTTTTGAAATGTTTGCCAATGCTAATTCTGAAAATATATTAAAACATAATAGTTCAGGATTAGGATTATCAATTACCAATAAATTAGTTAAAGCATTTGGAAGCAAAATAAATATATCAAGCAAGCCTGGTGAAGGCAGTATTTTTACT
>JBDKJJ010000174.1:0-5659 GCA_039796635.1 Bacteroidota bacterium | reverse complement strand
AGTCATTTTCTTTTCTTTAATATCAATGTGAGTTGGTTTGCCTACATCGGCATCATTGTAATCAAATAAATCATCTTTTATTTGAAAAGCAATACCAGCCGTTTCACCAATTAATCTTAATTTTTCAATCGTGTTTTTATCTGTTGTAACTGAAGCAGCACCAACTGAACAAGCTGAAGCTATTAATGATGCTGTTTTTGCAGTGATAATTTGAAAATAAATTTCTTCCGTAATATCTAATTTTCTGGCTTTTTCAATTTGTAATAATTCACCTTCACTCATCACTTTTACTGCCGTACTTACAATTTTAAGCAATTCAAAATCTTCATTTTCAACACTAAGTAATAAACCTCGGCTCAATAAATAATCGCCTACTAACACAGCAATTTTATTTTTCCATAAAGCATTGATACTAAAAAAACCACGTCGTTTGTAAGCATCATCTACCACATCATCATGCACTAATGTAGCTGTATGAAGTAATTCAATTAAAGATGCTCCACGATATGTTTTTTCTGAAATTGTACCACACATTCCAGCCGAAAGCATTACATACATTGGGCGCATTTGTTTTCCTTTTCTTTTTACAATGTATTTCATTATAATATCTAACAATGAAACTTTGCTTTTTATGGATTGTTCAAAATTGATTTCAAACTTATTTAAATCATGCTGAATAATGGATTGTATGTTGGAAATGGATGGCAAAAAGATGAAATATTATTTTGTGAAAATGGAAAAGGATTTGAATACTAATTTATTTATTTCAGGTGAAATTTTTAAAGAAATCAAAGATATGGCAAATACTATTGTTGCTAAGCTACTTTTATAAATAATTGATAAAAATGGATTTGTTATATCAGGTAAAAATAAAATTGAAATGCCTACTACAAATGATAAAACTATAGCTATAACACTTTTAAAACTAAATGGTTGTATTCCAAATTTTATCCAAACAAAAATAAGCTTGGTGATATTAAAAAATATTACTGTAAGCATTCCAGCTACTGCTGCTCCAATGATTCCGTATTTTGGGATTAATAAATAATTTGAAAAAATTGTGAATATCAATAACCCAATAATTAAATAGAAGTTGAATTTATATTGTTTTGAAGTTTGAATGATTTCACCATTAATGCTTGTCGCCATATCGATTAATCGAGCAATGCATAATAACATTACCACCCATTTTGTATCGCCAGATTGACTAAAAGTAGGAGGTAGTATTTTTAAAAAATTTTCAATATTAATTACAATTAACATCACTAAAAATCCGCCTGTGATAATCAATTGTAAGGATGAATTTTTATACAATTCTTCAATTTTATCTAACGCATTATTTTTCCAATGTTCTGATAGTAATGTGATTAAAATTTGTGTCATGCTTCGTTGCGGTACTTGCACAACAGTGCAGATGAAAACTGCCAACCTGAAGATTCCTGCATTTTCTAATCCAGAATATTTAGCAATCATCAAACTATCAATATTACTTGCTAAAGCCCAAGCAGCGCCACTTAATACATTCACTAAGCTGTATTGAAACATAGTATTTTTGGTGACAATGGCATTAAATTCAATATCATTACTCCATTTAAACCAATCTTTATTCAGGCAATAAATAAAAATTGTAAAAAATAGAATTGCCCAAATTAATACAAATGCAATGACGAATTGATGGAAATTGAAAATATGTAGAATATAAAAAAGGAGGCATCCAAGAGTAAGCAATCTTAATAAAACTTCTCTTGTGAAATTTGTAAAAATGATATCAGATTGTGATTTGATATAAGCTTCCAAAAAATTATATAGTGATACAAATATTATCAATGGCATCACCCACCAATAATATTCAATAAATAATGCAGAATTTTTTTGATAGTGAAAAACAAAGAATGATTTGAAAAGAAAGAATGCAAAACAAACTATTACAATTCCGATTAATAACATTCGAAATAAAAATTGTAAAAAACGTGGTTGATGTGTAGCATCATTTTTAAAATGTGCTGCATAATAATATGCGGTATTGCTTGTACCTAACATTGAAAATATAGAAAGAATACTAGCTAAAGGGAGCATCACTCCCATGGTTAAACCGAGTTGAGTAGGGGTGAGGTAGTTAGGGAAAATGAATAGTGTAGATACAACGCCAAGAGCAACGCCAATATAGCTAAACACGGCTGCACCAATACTTTGACGGATTACAATTCCCATTGATTTGATTTAATTCTGTATGATTATTTACTGCCCGTACAACCAACTTTCAGGGTTGTATTTTGAAGTGTTTTTGTAAATTTCAAAATGTAATTCTGTTTTGTCTTCGTCAGTATTTGTATAAACTTTTCCTATTACTTGTTTAAGCTTTACTTTATCACCTCGTTTCACAAATGCATCTTCAAGGTTTGAGTAAACAGTAAAATATTCACCATGCTGAACCAAAACTGCGGTATGAAATGATGGGTTTGAGAACACTGCTTTCACTTCACCCTCAAACACTGCTCTTACATTTGCACCTACTTGTGTTTTAATATCAACACCATTATTATTTACTTTAATGTTAGCTAAAACTTCATGTTCTGACACTCCAAAATGGCTTACAATAAAGCCACGTTCAACAGGCCAAGGTAATTTTCCTTGATTGGCTGCAAAGTTATCACTTAGTGCTTTTGCTTCAGGTGTAAGTGCTAATACATGGCTTGAACTTTTGCCAGGTTCAGCTCTTTTCTTTGCGGCTTCAATTTCTTTTCTGATTAAATCTTCAATTAATTTATTCAACTTGGCAGCAGCTTTCTTTTTTTCTTTTACTTCATTCATTAATTGCGATTCTTTTCCTTTGAGCTGAGCAACTACTTTATCTTTTTCTACTTTTTCTTTCTCTAAGGTTTGCTTTTGTTGTTGTTCATTATTAAGCATCACTACTTTTTCTTCTTTTTGACCATGTAACTCATGTAGTTTACCGATACGTAGTATTTTAGTTTCTTTTATTAAAGTAGCCTGATGTTTTCTGTAATCACTATATTGGTGTAAATAATTAATTCGTAATAATGCATCATTAAAATCGTAGGCTGAAAAAATAAATAGCACTTTATCTAATTCACCATGTGTTTTATATGCTTTTACAATTAATCTTGAATACTCCGCCTTTAATGAATCTAATCTTATATCTAATGTTACAATTTGTTTTTGAGTGCTGCCAATTGACGATTCAATATTGTTGAGCTGCGAATTATAATTGGCAATTAATTTTTGCCTAGCTGAAATTTTATTTTTTAATGCATATACTTGATTTAAACTCAAGTTTTTATTAGCCCTTGTTTTGCTTAATTGTTCTTGTGCTTCTTCTATTTCTTCTAACAATCGTTTTTTCTTTTTTTCTAAATCATCTCTATTTGAATTTTGAGCAAATGCAGTAGCACAAATACTTACAAATAGTATTGAAAAAATAACAGGAATAATTTTTTTTAAAATCTTAACCACTTTTTTATTTTATAATTTCATATTTTTCAGGAACATTGAATGGAATACGTTGAGCTTCATCTAAAGTTACTTTGTTGTATTCAATGCTTAATTGATAATTATTATCAGCCTGACTTTGAATTTTTACTTTTCGTTTAAATGAAAATAATCTATCTGCCAATAATCTGTAATCAGCATAATTCATTTCATAGCTTTGATTAATAACTCTATCTTCTAATTGCTTTTTACTTAAAGTTAAATTTAAAGCATTCACCCAAATTATATTTTGAACATGGTTTTCAGATGACAAAATTTTATATGAACTATCAACCTTTTCAATGGTTGGATTTTGGTTATTAAAATTTAATTCACTTCCAGTAATTGCACGTTGCAAAATATCAAAAGTTAAGCCTGGCATGTGTGTTATTGATTTGATATAATTGAAATCTTTTTTGTAATAACGTTTATTGAATTTATCTAAAAGCCTTACTGAATCAGGTGTAATTAATATTCGGCTAACTTCAATTCCTAAAATTGCGTTTAGTGAAATCCAAATTACGCTATCCTTTTTCATTCGGATAATGGCATTAACTGTGTTGTTATTTTTTGAATCTTCAATTTCAATTTTTGCTTTAGCAAAAAACCAATTGTATTTTAAATCAGGTTGTCGTAAAGTGTCTAAAATGGCATTCCTGCTCACTTTCGCACCTTCAATTCGGGTTTTTGTTTTATGAACGGTTTTACAACTTGATTCAATTAAAACTAAGCTCAGAAGGAATAAAATTATGTTTTTAAAGTTCATTATTACGTATTATTCTACTTTACAAAAAAAATAAAATTTTTGCATACAATTAGTAGTAGTTACACACAACGATGATTGAATTGTATTATTTGCAATTATTGTTTTATTTTGGAGGAATTAATAATCAAGATAATTTTAATATGAAGAAATTACTACTTTGTTTTTTGTTGCTAACCATTTGTTTTTCAGATGGAATAATGGCACAGAATATTTTTAAAAATAAATCATATCGTAAAAATCCAATTTGGATTCAAATGATGGATGACCCAAAGGTTAATTATTTTGAAGCTATAAAAGCTTTTCGTGAATTTTGGAAAGAGAAAAAATTGCCATGTGAAGCTGGTGAAGAAGCTGGCATGGATGCTTTTGAAGTAGAGGTGGGTTTAAGAGATGCCAATAAACGTGAAAGCAAATGGGAAAAAAGAAGAGAAGAACGAAATAATAAGGATGCAAAAAAATATGCTTATGAAGTAAAGCAATTCAGAGGTTGGTATCAACGAGTAACACCTTGGGTGAAAGAAGATGGAACTATTATGACTTTGGAAGAGCAACAAAAGTTGATTGATCAACAACACAATGAATTGAAAGAAATTGAAACAAAAAATAAACACTAAGCCATGAAGAAAAATTACCTATTACTTATCGTTTTTGTGTTTATCAATTTGCTAAAAGTTAACGCTCAATTAGCAAACTGGTCGCAAACAAGCGGTACTAATTTTCCAACAAATTTAGTTGGGCAAATAAATGGAATGACTCGAATTTCACAATTGAAACATCATCCTACCGATTCCATGAAAATGTATGCAGTTACTGCTGAAGGTGGTTTTTTTGTTTCAACCAATAAAGGAACAAGTTGGAGTGTAAAAGCTGGTACTGAAAACCTTACAGGTAGTTGTGCTTCATTGAGTATTGATTATACTAACGACCAAAATATTTTATTAGGAACTGGTGATGCAAATTACTATTCAAATGGTTCAGGTATTTTAAAATCAACCGATGGAGGTACAACATTTAATACTACAAGTTTAACAAATGCTTTGGTTGTGCATATCATTCAAAATCCGTTGAACTCATCACAATACATTGCAGCCACTAATAAAGGAATTTATAAATCAACCAACAGCGGTGCAAACTGGACTGCAAAAACTGCTACCACATTACAGTTTGTGGATATAAGAATGAATCCAGGTACTGGTTCTAAAACATTATACGCTTGCACTCGTGATAACAATCCAAGGCTTTATAAATCAACTGACTTCGGAGATAATTGGACTGAGTTATTGCCAGGCTTTACTTACGCTGCAAATTACACAACTGGTGGCGCAAGAATTGGGCTTACGCCTGCTGATACTAATATTGTTTATTATGAAATGATTGGTGGTGGTGGAATAGTTTATTTATCAA
>JBDKJJ010000173.1:0-3045 GCA_039796635.1 Bacteroidota bacterium | reverse complement strand
CATTAAACCTGGCATTTCAGCTTCGGCTAATTTAATTTCTTTACGTCCCCATTCAGCTAAGCTGAAATCTTTTACTTTGTACTTCAAACTGAAGTCAATAGTGTTTTTAGTCATTGTACTCATTTATAAAATGTATTTGTTTTTAATTCGAGTTGCAAAAATACGATATTACCTAATAACAACCAAAAAATACAATAGTTCGATGCAATAAATATTATTTTGATTTTAATAGCCCAAAATCATTGAATACATTTGCCAAAATTAAAAAGAGCATCAATGAATTTTATAGAAGAATTACGCTGGAGAGGGCAGTTGCACCAATTTACACCCGAAGTTGAAAAGTGCTTGAGCGAAGGCATGACAACAGGTTATTGTGGTTTTGACCCAACAGCAACTTCATTAACCATAGGTAATTTTGTTCCAATTATGTTATTGATGCGTTTTCAGAGATGCGGACATAAACCAATTGCTTTGGTAGGCGGTGCTACAGGTTTAATTGGCGATCCATCAGGCAAATCATCTGAAAGAAGTTTATTATCTATTGAACAATTAGAAAAAAATATTGCGGCAGTAAAAGGACAATTATCCAAGTATTTAGATTTTGAAACAGGCAATAACAAAGCTGAATTGGTGAACAATTACGATTGGTTTAATCAAATGGATGTGTTCACTTTTCTTCGAGATATTGGAAAGCACATCACTGTGAATTATATGATGAGCAAAGATTCTGTTACTTCCCGAATGGAAAATGGAATTTCTTTTACCGAATTTTCGTATCAATTAATTCAAGGATACGATTACTATTGGCTTTGGAAAAACAAAGGAGTAAAAATTCAAATGGCAGGTAGTGACCAATGGGGAAATATTACTACTGGATTAGAATTAATAAGAAGAATGGAAGGCGGTGATGCACATGCAGTAACAGTTCCGTTGGTTACAAAAGCTGATGGAACAAAATTTGGTAAAACAGAAAGTGGTGCTTTGTGGTTAGATAGAAAATTAACCACACCTTATCAATTCTATCAATATTGGATTAATGTAGCCGATGCTGATGCTGAAAAATATTTGAAAATTTTTTCATTCTTAGATGAAAAAACAATTGCTGAAATTTCAGCAGAACATTTCAAAGCGCCTCATTTACGCTTATTACAAACCGAATTAGCAAAAGAAATTACAAGTATTGTTCATTCAAAAGAAGATGTAAATATTGCTTTAAAAACTTCACAAATTTTATTTGGCAATGCTGATATATCCATTTTAAAATCGTTGAATGAAAATGAATGGAACGAAGTTTTTATAGGCGTTCCTCAGTTTGAAATTTCAAAAAATGAATTATCTAATGGCATTAATATTGTTTCATTGCTAACTGAAACAACAACTATTTTTCCATCAAAAGGCGAAGCAAAAAAAATGATTGAAGCAGGTGGAGTATCTATAAATAAAGAAAAAATTGTTAGTACTTCACAAATGATTACTACTGATAATTTAATCAATGGTAAATATGTATTGTTTCAAAAAGGAAAGAAAAATTATTTTTTGGTGAAAGCTATATAATTCATAAAAGCATGAAGTCATATTTACTATTATTTTTACTGTTATTTTTTTTATTAGGAGGCAGAATTGCATTCGCTCAGGATACTGAAAAAAAGAAATACCAAATCTATATTAATGGTGCTGATACTTTTTATTTATATACCCTAAAAACTGTTTGGTGCGTTGATAAAAAACAGTTTGCCACTGATTTAGATAGATACAAGTACAATCAACTTAAGTACAATATCAAAGTAGTTTTTCCGTATGTAAAAGAAGCTGGCAGAATTGTAAATGAAGTAAATTCAAAGTTGCCTACCTTAAGCAATAAAGAACGTAGAAAATTCATTAAACTAAAAGAAGAAGAGTTGCGTCAGCGATTTGAAGTGCCCTTGAAAAATTTATACGATACCCAAGGCAAGCTATTGATTTTATTGATAAATCGTGAAACAGGAAATAGCGTTTATAAAGTATTGAAAGAATTAAAAAATCCTGTAAAAGCAGCTATGTACGAAACCACAGCCATTGTAAATGGATTAAATTTAAATGAAAAATGGGACGCTAAAAAATACAGATACGAAGAAGAAATAATGGAAGATTATGAAATGATGTATGGTTATCCTACACCATAAATATTTTATTTCTAACGGAAACCTTTAAGTGAAAATAAGTGTTTTGTATTTTCGCAATTCAATTTATAAATAAACCTCAATGACAACAATAGCAAAACGCATTATCAAAGCACCAACTGGCAACACTTTAACTTGTAAAAACTGGGTGAGTGAAGCAGCATTCCGTATGATTCAAAACAACTTAGACCCCGATGTGGCAGAACGCCCTGAAGATTTAATTGTGTATGGCGGAAGAGGTAAAGCTGCTCGTAATTGGGAAGCTTATGATAAAATAATTGAGTGCTTAAAAAACTTAGAAGAAGACCAAACGCTGATTGTGCAAAGCGGCAAACCTGTTGGTGTTATGCGTTCGCATAAAGATGCTCCACGAGTTTTAATTGCCAATTCTAACTTAGTTGGCAACTGGGCAAATTGGGATGTGTTTACTGAATTAGAGAAAAAAGGTTTGATGATGTACGGTCAAATGACTGCCGGTAGCTGGATTTACATCGGCTCACAAGGCATTGTGCAAGGAACTTATGAAACGTATTTAAGTTTGGCACATCAGCATTATAAAGGAAGTTTGAAAGGAACATTGAATGTTACTGCCGGACTCGGTGGCATGGGTGGTGCTCAGCCATTAGCAATTACGATGAATGAAGGTGTTTGTTTGGCTGCCGATGTAGAAGCATGGCGAATTCAAAAACGAATTGATACCCGTTATATTGATAAAATGACACACAGCATTGAAGAAGGTGTGCAATGGGCATTGGAAGCCAAAGCTAAAGGTGAAGCGGTTTCTATTGGTGTGGTGGCTAATGTGGTTGATTTGCTGCAATACCTTATTGATAAAAATATTCCTGTTGATACCCTCACCGACCAAACATCGGCACACGATGAATTG
>JBDKJJ010000172.1:0-2651 GCA_039796635.1 Bacteroidota bacterium | reverse complement strand
AGTTGGATAGAGCATCAGCCTTCTAAGCTGGGGGTCATTGGTTCGAATCCAATCGGAATCACTAGTTCAATTTCGGTGAACTTATTTAAAAGCCTTTCAAATTTATTTGAAGGGCTTTTTTGTTTTAATCATACATCAACTTTTTTGTTCGGCTTAAATTTTAATTATTGAATTTTATCTTAATTTTTTGAACTAAATATTTTTTTAATCAAATAGCTAAAAGAACCTATTCTTTTATTGATAACTTGTTTATAAAATAAAGAATTCGGAATCCTTTTTTATGGCAATTGACCTTTCTTTGTGCCTCATTTTTTTAAACCTACTTTATGAGTAAAACACTAACGAGCTTCTCAAGCTTTATTTTAATTTTTAGCTTAACAATTTTAATTACATTTAGTACTCAAGCTCAAACTACAGTTTACACAGCTTCATTATCTGGAGCTAATGTAACTCCGTCAAACAGCTCAACTGGAATTGGCACTGCAACAGTCACAATTAATAATACACTTAAAACTATGAGGGTGCAGGCTGTGTTTAGTGGTTTGGGAGGTACAGTTACAGCAGCTCATATTCATGGTCCTACTGCTGTTGCCGGTACAAGTAATGCAGGTGTAGCAACTACAGTCCCTTCGTTTATTAGCTTCCCTATGGGTGTAACTTCAGGTGCTTATGATTTAACCTACGATATGACATTAGCTTCCGGTTATAATCCTTCGTTCATCACTGCTAATGGAGGTACAACTGCATTGGCATTCAGTGTTTTGAAAACTGCTATTGCTGACGGTAAAGCATATTTTAATATTCATACTAATGCATTTCCTGGCGGTGAAATAAGTGGTTTTTTAACATTGAATTGTACACCTATTACCTGGTACTTAGATGCAGATAATGATGGCTATTATGTAAGTTCTTTAAGTAGTTGTGGTCAGCCAGATGCTGGATGGACAAGTACTTTGCCTTCAGGTGGTAGCGGTGATTGTAATGACAATGATAATAGTATTCATGCACCCATCAATAAAGCAATTACAGTAGTTAATTGTGGAAGTTATACTTTAAAAGGAACTACTTATACATCAAGTGGAAATTATACGTATATCAATAACAGCATAGTGGGTTGCAGTAGTGTTGATACTTTGCATTTAACTATAAAAAATACTTCAACAAGTACTACAACTAAAGCTGCAAATGTAAGCTATACTTGGAACGGAACTAATTATACATCAAGTGGAACTTATACCTATCAAACCACAAATTATTTAGGATGCGATAGCATCGCTACTTTAAATTTGACAATTTATAATGCTTTTGTAACAACTTGGAAAACGGACAATGCAGGTTCATCAAATAGTACTTCTATCACTTTTCCTACTAGAAATGGAGGGTATAATTATGATATTGATTGGGAAAATGATGGGGTATATGACCAATTTGGATTAACAAGCAGTGTAACCCATAATTATGGAGTTGCAGGTACTTATACAGTGGCTATGAAGGGTAATTTCCCTACACTTGATTTTTCAAATGGTGATAATCTTAAATTATTATCAGTTGATCATTGGGGCTCAATAGCTTGGAATTATATCGGAAATGCATTTTATGGGTGTAGTAATTTTAACATAACGGCTACCGATGCACCTAACTTAACTATTGTTAATGATTTAGGTTTCTTGTTTTACAATGCAACAAGCTTTAATGGTAATATTAGTAATTGGGATGTAAGCCATATTATTAATATGTCCTCAATGTTTACAGGGGCATCATCATTTAATCAAAATATTGGCAATTGGAATACAGGTAATGTTACCAATATGTCATTTATGTTTCAAAGAGCAGCATCATTTAATCAAAATATAGGAAATTGGAATACTAGTAATGTAACTAATATGACCTCAATGTTTTCAGGAGCCACCCAATTTAATCAGAATCTAAATTCATGGAATACCACTAAGGTAACTAACCTGTCTTGGATGTTTCAAGGTGCTACTAATTTCAATCAACCTATTGGCAACTGGAATACAAGCAAAGTAACTAATATGTCATTCATGTTTTTCATGTGTCCTAACTTTAATCAAAATATTGGAAATTGGAATATTGGTTTAGTATCTAATCTAAATTCTATGTTCAATAATGATACATCTTTTAATCAACCTATAGGTAATTGGAACACCAGCAATGTGACTTCTATGGAAGCGATGTTTTCGTATGCTAAATCATTTAATCAAAATATTGGTAACTGGGATGTTAGTAAGGTGACAACTTTTTCAGGAACTTTTGCAAATGCCTTAGCATTCAATCAACCTATTGGCAATTGGAACACAGTAAGTAACACTAATTTAAATGCAACTTTTCAAAATGCAAAATCCTTTAATCAACCCATAGGTAATTGGAATACAAGTATGGTTACTTCAATGGGGAGCACTTTTGAAAATGCCGTTTCCTTTAACCAGCCAATTGGCAATTGGGACGTAAGTAAGGTTACATACATGGGGCAAACATTTTTTAATGCAGCCGCATTTAATCAAAATATTGGGAAATGGAATATTGCTTCTGTTGCTTATTTAGGATTAATGCTTTATCAAACAAAAATTTCACAAGCTAATTATGATAGAATATTGATAGCTTGGGATAATGCAGGGTACACTAATAAAGGG
>JBDKJJ010000171.1:0-3022 GCA_039796635.1 Bacteroidota bacterium | reverse complement strand
CCAACCTTGCATAGCATCTCGTGGGCAATCAATTAATTTTATCATAGTTGTTTATTGATGGTTTTTACTTAAACCTTGGTTTATCAATTTTATTAATGTAGTATCAATAACTACAGATTTTTTTAACATGCTATCTGAATAGCTTTTGGCTTTTTTAAAATGATTATTTTGAATATATAATTGAATCATTATGGTAGCAATTCTATCATCAATTGGTAACAATCCTCTATATTTTTCTAAATAATGCTCCGAATTTGGATAATCCTTTTTAAATAGGTAGCATCTTGAAATTTCTAAATAATTATTTGGAAATTCAGGTGTAAAATTCAATTCCTGATGTAAAAAAAACAAAGCGCTATCATACTTTTGATTAGGTATATATTTGTATAATGCTAAATAATATCTACTATAGTGCATTTTGCTATCTATTTTCAATGATAATTTAATATATTCAATTGCACTATCCATTTCATTTTTTTCAGCTAATGCTTTTCCGAAATTCAATTGTGCTCTTGAAGAGCTAGGAGAAAATTCTGCTCCATTTCTGCAAAACTCAAATGAATTGCTAAAGTAAGGAACATAAGCATTCACTTTAAAAGCGTAGAAAATTAGTATAAGGAAAAAACCGCCAATAGTTAATGAGTTCAATCTATCAACTAAAAAATTCAAGGGTAATAGTAAACATATTAAAATACCAATAAAGGGTAAATAAAGTCGATGTTCAAAAAGTATTGGCTTAGCTGCTGCTGGCATGAATAATATTGGTGTTAACAAAATTCCAAACCAAATTAATCCCACAAAAGTAAAGTACATTCCTTCCTTACTTTTCATTTTAAATAATAAACCAAATAGAAGAACTATGAAAGTTAGGGTAATAAAAATATCAGTAGTAATTCTTCCCACTTCGAATACAGGGTAAACACATAAATTAATAGGCACTAAGGCTTTACTTGAATAATGAAAAAGGCTTACTAAACGATGCGGCAAAACAGTAAACCAATTTTGGGTTATAACATTTTTTGACGCCTTATCTAATACTCCTTCTCTTAAAAAATACCAAAGCAAAATTTCAAATAAAATAACAGATAGAAATGCAATTACTTTAGGTTTCAAAAATGGTTTAAAATCAAAATTTTTTGTTACCAAAATAAAACAAATGAGAGGTAAAAATATTCCTGTTTCTTTTATAAAAAGGGCAAACAAAAATGATAAGGAAGCAATTAATGCATGAAGTAAATTAAACTTATAAATGAATTTATTTGTAGAAATGAAAAATAATAAGGCAAATGTGGTAAGTAATAAGTCGTTAATTCCAGGAATCCATGCCACAGCCATTGTAAAAGTTGGATGCAAGGCAAATAAAGCTACGAGAATTAAATTAGTGGTTCTATTTTGATTAATTGATTTTAAAAAGTAAAAAAGCAGCAAAATGTTTAAGCAATGAATCAAGATATTTACAAAATGATATGTTTCCAGTAAATTGTCAGTAAAATAGTGATTCATCGTTTTAAAATAAATCATTAAAAGAGGTCTGTAGTAAGCATCTTTTTCAGCAAAACATCCTTTTAAAAATGAATTTATTATTTCATTAAAACTTAAAATTTCATTGTCCCCTTTTTTAATAAATATATTATCATCAAGATTTGTAAAATCAAATGATAAAGTTTGCCAATACAAAATAAAAACCCCGGTAATAATTGCAAGCAAAAATAATAATGGTAAATAGGTGAACTTTTTTTGAGATTGTGAATCAAATTCTTGCTTGTTTGATTTTTTCTGATTTCTGATTTTTATCATACTTCAAAATTAATATTTTAGATTATTTTAGCAGCATCAAATATTAATTATGCCACATTATTTTAAAGCAGGTAGTATTCCACATAAACGCCATACTCAATTTCGTCAGCCTAATGGAGAACTTTATGCTGAACAATTATTTAGCACTGAAGGTTTTTCATCTAACTATTCTTTGCTTTATCATTGTCATCCACCAACACAAATCACTTATACTGATGAGCCATTTGATGTATCGCCAAAACCAGCTTTTGAAAAACAATTAAAGCATAGAAGTTTTGAAACATTTAATGTGAAACCTGAAGCAGATTTTTTAAAAAGTCGGAAAACATTATTGATGAATAGCGATTTGTACATGGGCGTAGCTGCACCGCAACAAAGCACTAAAAATTATTTTTATAAGAATGCTGATGCTGATGAAATGCTTTTTGTACATGAAGGAACAGGTACTTTAAAAACCATGTACGGAAATTTAACTTTTGGTTATGGTGATTATTTAGTAATACCAAGAGGAACGATTTATCAAATTGATTTTGATACGGAAAGTAATAGATTATTATTTGTTGAATCATTTTCACCAATTCGTTACCCAAAGCGCTATTGCAGTGAGTTTGGGCAATTGATGGAACATTCACCATATTGTGAACGAGATATTAGAGAGCCTCAAAATTTAGAAACACATAATGAACAAGGTGACTTTTTGATTTATGTAAAAAAACAGGGTATGATGTATCCGATTCATTATAAAAATCATCCATTTGATGTAATAGGATGGGATGGCTATGAATATCCTTTTGCATTTAGTATTCATGATTTTGAACCTATTACAGGCAGGGTTCATCAACCGCCACCGGTTCATCAAACATTTGAAACAAAATCTTTTGTAGTATGCAGTTTTGTTCCAAGATTATATGATTATCATCCGCTTTCAATTCCTGCACCATATCATCATAGCAATATTGATAGTGATGAAGTATTGTATTATGTTGATGGTGATTTTATGAGTAGAAAACATGTAACTCGTGGTATGATTACGCTTCATCCTGGTGGAATTCCGCATGGCCCACATCCTGGTACTGTTGAAAAATCATTAGGTAAGTTAGAAACTAAAGAATTAGCTGTGATGGTTGATACTTTCCGTCCGTTACAGCTTACTCAAGAAGCTTTAAATATTGAAGACCCGAATTATATTACCAGTTGGGCACAATAAATAGAATTGTAAAAAAAT
>JBDKJJ010000170.1:0-3293 GCA_039796635.1 Bacteroidota bacterium | reverse complement strand
GGAATACTCAATGAAAGCTTAATCATGTTAGGGCCGCATATTATTCCGCCGCCACCTGGCGCAATTTTAACAACGCCTGAAGGCTTAAAAGCTGCCATGGCAATAATGGAACCTAAGCATTTTTTGTTTCCGTTTTTAGCGCATGCATTAGGAACTTTGTTAGGAGCTATAATCGCAGCAAAAATAGCTGCATCAAAACAATTAATAATGGCTTTAATTGTAGCAGGTTTCTTTTTTATAGGCGGGGCAATGATGGTGGCAATGTTGCCCACTGCACCTATTTGGTTTGATGCTTTAGATTTAATTGTAGCTTATTTTCCAATGGGTTATTTAGGTGCAATGTTGATGAAAAAAAACAATTAAATTATTGTTAGATATTCATCCTGTTTAATAAGCTTTTCTTGGTAATAAGTTGGCTTCTTCCATGCGTTTTTGCATTGGGATTCGAGCCGTTGAAATAGTATCATTTAGATATTTTTCAATCATAAGGCTGGCAATTGGTGCTGCCCAATCATTACCAAATCCTGAATTTTCAACAATAGCACAAATAGCAATTTTAGGTTTTACCTTAGGAGCAAATGCACCAAACAAACTATGGTCTTTACCATGCGGATTTTGTGCTGTGCCTGTTTTACCACAAATCGGAATGCCAGTAACCCTTGCATTGCTGGCTGTTCCCATAGTTACTACGCCTTCCATACCATCAATAATTTGTTCAAACCAATATTGATCAACCATGGTTCGATGTTTTATTCTGAACTTATTCAAAACGGAATCATTTGTAGCCATAAATTTTTTAGCAACATGTGGTGTATAGTAATATCCTCGGTTTGCAATGCAAGCAAATTCGTTGGCAATTTGCAATGGAGTGGCTAATATTTCACCTTGCCCTATTCCTAATGAAAGAATTGCGGACGAATGCCAATTAGTGCCTTTATGCATTTTGTTATAATAATTTGCATCAGGTATCAAGCATCCTTTTTCAGAAGGTAAATCAATGCCTAATTTATGACCGAAGCCGAATGAACACATCATGTCATGCCATACATTCATGCCTTCTTGAACATTGTTCCCCACTTTTTTATTATCAACCGTAAGCCTGAAAGCTTGACAGAAATAGGCATTGCAGCTATTCAAAATCCCTTGTGATATATTGCCTGCGGATGGGTGTTGATGACATTTTACTGTAAGATTTCCTAAATGATATCCTCGGGAACAAGGGTAACCAAATTCAGGAGTGATGCTGCCAGTTTGCAAAGCTACCAAGCCTACCATTAGTTTAAATGTGCTTCCAGGAGGATAGTTTGCCATTAATGGTCGATTTAACAAAGGCTTCATGGAATCTAAATAAAGCATCCTATAATTTTTACCTCGTTCACGACTGTTTAATAAATTGGGGTCATAAGTTGGGCTGCTTATCATAGCTAATACTTCACCTGTTTCAGGTTCAATAGCCACCACACTACCAATTTTATTTTTCATTAATTTTTCACCATACTCCTGCAACTCAATATCAATGCTTAATGTTAGGTTTTCGCCTTCAACTGCTAAGGTATCTTCAGCACCATTATTATAACTTCCTTGTTCACGATTATGCACATCAACCAATACTAATTTAGAGCCACGTATGCCACGAAGTTGTTCTTCATATTGCTGCTCAATGCCGCTCATACCAATATAATCGCCGCTTCGGTAGTATTTGTTTTTCTTCAAAATTCTATCATCCACTTCACTGATATAACCTAACATGTGTGCTGCACAATTATGCAAATAACTTCTTACTGTTCTTATCTGAGAATAAAAACCAGGAAAGTTGAACATGTTTTCTTCGAATCTTGAATATATCCTTTGTGGCAATTGTTTTAAAAAAACCGAGGGTTTATAGGGTGTTTGATATGCCTTTTTAAGATTTAACTTTAAGGTAGGTTCGTCAATTTCTAATAATTGACAAAACAATAAAGTGTCGAAATTTTTTACTTCACGGGGTATTATCATTAAATCGTATTGCGCTTGATTGCATACAATTAATTTGCCTTTACGGTCATACATTGAGCCACGTGAAGGGTAAATGGTGATTTTACGTAGTGCATTTTCATCGGCTAAATGCTTGTAGGTTTTATCAATTATTTGTAAGTAAAATAATCGAAGCAGAAACAATGCAATTACGCCAATAAAAATATATTGAAATACAGCTTTTCGAGATGAATTAATATCCATTTTAAAATTAACGCTGCAAAGCTATGCTGAATTTTTATTATCAAGCCAAAAATTTCCGTTCTTTGTGAAACAAAATATAAAATTTTTGAAAGATGAATCAAGCAGGATTACTTAAAGAATGCAAATATAATTTTGCTAGAAGTGGCGGCAAAGGTGGACAAAATGTAAATAAAGTTTCAACCAAAGTTGAATTGTATTTTGATGTGTTAAGCAGCCGCATACTTACTGATACCGAAAAACAGATGATATTTAAAAAAGCTGGCAATAAAATAAATGCTGAAGGTTTATTGCAAATAACTAATGAAACCGACAGAACACAATTGGCTAATAAAGAAAAAGCCCAAAAAAAATTTTTAAAAACCATTGAAGCTGCATTAAAACCAGAAATAAAACGAGTGAAAACTGCCGTTCCGGCTGTAGAAAACGAAAAACGAATTCAAGAAAAAAAAGACCACTCTGAAAAAAAATTTTCAAGAAGAAGAGTGAGAAAAGATTCATTTTAGAACTCATAACCAATATTTGCCCCAAACTGAAACGGAATTCCTTTTAAAAAAAAATTCTTTTCAGCTACTGAATATTTTAATGTATATACTTGTTGAGGAATTTCATTTAATCCTATAGAAAAATTAATCCCAAATTCAATAAAATTTTTATTGGAATTACGAAGTAAAAACTGTTCTAACATTCCTAATGTAATATAGTGATTGTAATTATTAGTTGAGTATTGTGGTTGGTATTCAATGCCAAAGCCTTGATTCCCATCTTTTCCATTACTTTTAGTTAATCCCCTAAATCCATTAATGTTGTATAAAAACCCTTTGTATCCTACCAGAATATTTCCAGACGTGTAATATTTTTTTGAATATTCCCATATTTTTCTTCGCCAGCCAAATGTAGCACCTATGCCGTTTGAATATCTAAAAGTACTTATAGAAGCATATGCTCCTGTATTTTTATTTTGTTCAATCGTTTTAAAAATATATTTATCTCTGCCAACGTATGCAATTAACGAGAATCCATTTATTTGGTACCGTTTAATCAAGCCAATTTGAAAAGCAAAAGAACGAGGAAGTATG
>JBDKJJ010000169.1:0-7905 GCA_039796635.1 Bacteroidota bacterium | reverse complement strand
AAAAAGCCACGATAAAATTTTATCGTGGCTTTTTTTATTATTCTTCTTCATCTTCTGCCGAAACTTTTTTAGTTGTAGGTTTCTTAGCTTTTGGTGCCTCTTCCTCTTCTTCTTGATCTTCCACTGCTTTGGCTGCTGGTTTTTTTACACTGCTTGATTTAGTTGTTGTTGTTTTTTTTGTTGCACTTGGTTTTGTCTTTGGCGCTTCATCATCATCTCCGTCGTCATTACCTTTTGCTACAGGTTTGGCTGCTGGCTTTGAACCAGCTTTGGCAGTTGGTTTAGCTTTTGGTGTTTCTTCATCATCGTCATCATCTGATTTTGAAGTAGTTGATTTAGTTGCCTTTTTAGTTGAAGTATCATCATCGTCATCATCAAAGTTTCTTTCTGTTTTCTTAACAGCAGGTTTAGATTCTTCTTTTACCGGAGTTGATTTTTTAACAACTAAATCATCTTCGTCAGCATCATCAGTTTTCTTTGGTTTTTCTTCATCAATTGATTTAGTAGATTTTGGTTTTTCATCTTCCGATTCTTCAGTGCTTGTACTTTCAGTTTCATCATCATCTGTTTTCTTAGGGGTTGCTTTTGGTCTTGATGTAGTATTCCCTAATTTTAAATCAACTTCTTTTTTCCCAGCTTTTGGAGCAGGTTTTTGGGCAGGTATTGGTTTTTTAGCAGGAGTTTTACCTTTTCCATTTTTTCCTTTTGTTGATGTAGCTTCATCTTCTTCGTCATCGTCATCAGCCGATGCTTGATGAGGTCCTTTTTTCGGACCTCTTACCACTGTAGGTTCTTCTTCGGTTTCTTTAACTGGAGTTGATTTTTTAACAGAGTTACTACTTTCTTCTTCTTCGTCATCATCGCTAACTTTAGATGTAGAGGATGATTTAGCAGGAGCATCATCGTCATCACTTACCGATTTTGTTTTTGCTTTTTGCTTTGGCTCATCATCACCATTTTCATCACCACCATCTTCGTCTTCGTCATCAAATGTTCTAGTTTTTTTTGTTGCAACACCTTCTTCATTTGAAGTTGATGTTGTTGGCTCTTCTACATTTCCAGCTTCGGCATCATAATCCCTTTCAATCTGTTTTTTAGATGATTTTGCAGCTGGAGCTGGCTTTGGTGCATCATCTTCATCTTCACTATCTGCATTTGATGTTCCTTTTTTAGGCTTTGAAACTTCTGAATCTTCCTCATCCTCTCCCTTTTTTACAGAAGATGTTTTGGTAGAAGTTTTTGTTGTAGATGATTTACTTTTTGGTGCATCATCTTCATCGCTATCTTTTGTGCTAGATGCTGAAGCGGTCATTCCTTCGGAATGAGATGATGGCATCATTACTTGAAATCCGCCAGGCATAGGCGCTTTGACGATTTGTTTTGGTGGCTCACATGAAGCTAACAACATTGTTATCACAATGCCAAGTACAAATATTTTTATATCAATTAGTTTTTTCATTACAAATTTGAAATGAGGATAAATTATTCAAGGTGCTAATTTATCACTTTTTCAGCATACTGCTAATTTATAAGGCTACCATTTTGTTAATTGAATATCTAAAATGTATGATACATTGAACACTTTGTTATCTTACTAATTTCAAAAAATAACGATTCTTTTTTAAAAATGAACCAATTTCATGAAATAATGTTGTAGAAGAAATTGTTTTGAATTTTACAACTCTGTTTAATTCAAAAATTTTCATTAGTTCAATATAAATGTTGAAAAGTAAAATCATTGAACTAATTTCAAGTTTGAAAATTGAATAATTGCCTTTGCTTATTAACAAGTAGAGAAAGAATTATAGAAACCACAGCATTAAATTGAAAAACCAAAAAGATAAATCTACCTCCTATAATTGGGTTATCAAAAAATCTATTGCAGATGTCAATCATCAGCATTGGCAAAGTATTGAAGCAGGATTAAATATTTATTTAACGCCTGAATATTTAAATGCTATTGAACTTTCGCTTAATAATGAATTAGATTTTAGATATTGTCTTATTTATAAAAACGAAATACCAGTTGCAATTGCAGTAATTATGTTAGTGCCGTTTTTTATTAAACCACAGGTTGAATCAGCATTACACAAACATCTTATTAAGTTAGTAAAAAACAGATTAAAAATTTTAAAAGGAACATCAATTGCAACCTGCGGTTCGCCATTTGCTTGCGGACAAAATGGATTTATGTTTTCAGGAAAAATTAATTCTAATGAAGCATTCAATTTATTAGCAGAGGCTTTTAATCAAGTAAACAGCCTTGAACCGTTTAATCAAAAACCTGATTTGTTTTTAGTTAAAGAATGTTGGCCTGAAAGTATTAAATCAAGCCATCAACTTGTTGAGTCAGGCTTTCGAGATTTTATGATTGATGATAATATGGTGGTTAAAATTAGCAGTGAATGGAAAAATTTTGATGATTATTTAAATAGCATGATTACTAAATTCAGAACTAAAGCTAAAGGTGCTTATAAAAAATCAACGGCTTTAATGGTTAAAGATTTAACCTTGGATGATATTACAATTCATGCTGAAAAATTAATTGAACTTTATGCTCAGGTGGTTAATAAATCTGAATTTAGTTTTGGTGTTTTGAATAATGAATCATTTAGTTTATTAAAGAAAAACTTGGGAGACTCATTTATCGCAAAAGGATATTTTTTAGAAAATGAATTGGTGGGTTTTAGTACGGCTTTCGTATTTAATAAAATTATGGATGCTAATTATGTAGGCATTGATTATTCAAAAAATCAGGCATATTCCATTTACCCACGAATGTTATATGATTTTGTAGATGAAGCCATACAAGCAGGTTGTACCGAATTGCGATTAGGCAGAACAGCCGAAGAAATTAAAAGCACAGTTGGGGCAATGCCTATCAATATGACGTTATATTTAAACCATGGTAACGTATTAAAAAATGCATTGCTGAAACCAATTTTATGTCAAATAAAACCAACTGAATATCCGCATCGTTATCCATTTAAAAAAACTTTTGAAAACAAATAATCATGGATTCATTAACACATATTGTATTTGGTGCTGCTATTGGCGAAGCATTAATGGGGAAAAAAATTGGAAACAAAGCCATGGCTTTAGGCGCATTAGCTGCCACCATCCCTGATTTTGATGTAGTTACAGCTTTATTTGTTGACCCATTACAAGCCAATGAATTGCACAGAGGCATTACGCATAGCCTTCTTTTTATTGTATTGCTTGCGCCATTGCTGGGTAGGTTGTTTTCAAAATGGTTTAAAAAAGATGAACTGAGTTGGAAGCAATGGAGTTTATTTATGTTCATTGGCTTAATCACACATCCATTAATTGATTTGCAAACCGCTTATGGTACACAGTTACTGTGGCCGATGCCCAATAAATTTACACTCAATAATATTTTTGTAGCTGACCCATTTTACACATTGCCCATGCTCATTTTATTTATTGTTGCATTGTGTTTTAAGCGCAGCAATTCTAAAAGATTATTGTTTACAAAAACAGCTTTGATTGTTGCTACTACTTATATGATGCTTACTTTTTGCTTTAAATACATTGCCGATGCCCATTTTAAAAATGAATTAGAAAAACAACATATTGCTTACGAAAGATTAGAAGCCAAGCCTACTGCATTAAATGCCATACTTTGGTGTGCTTATGTTGAAACCGATACCAGTTATTTAATGGGTTATTATTCATTGTTAGATAAAAATACGAATTGTCAATTTGATGTGTTCCCTAAAAAATATGCATTGCTTGGCAAAATGAATTCAGAAGACAAAGTAAAACGATTGAATTATCTAACTCGTAATTGGTATAATGTTGAAGCAAAAAATGATACCATAGTTTATTACGATTTAAGATTTGGGCAAAAAGAAATGAATGACGACCCTACAGGGTTTGTAGCCAATTATCATTTGTATTATAATGACAAAGAATTAATTGTTGGGCCAGGAAGTAAGGATTTTAAAAACTTTAAATCAGCATTTAAAAAATTGGTGGAGAGAGTTTTGGGTGTATAATTTTGCTTTAACTAATTCGCTATATTTTCTTTAAAAATATTTTTTCTATATCCCTCAAATGAATAACGTAAAAGAAATATCAATTAAAGATTTTACTTATAGTTTGCCCTCTGAAAATATTGCGGTTTATCCGTTGGCTAACAGAACCGAATCAAAGCTTTTGGTATATAACAATAAAGCAATTAACGATTATCATTTTTATGATATTACATCACTATTATCAGCCAATGATTTAATTATTAATAATCAATCTAAAGTAATTCCTGCACGACTTTTTTTCAATACCGAAGCAGGTGCAAGAATTGAAATTTTTTGCTTAGAGCCAGTTGAACCAGTTGAAATGAATGCAAATCTTCAATCAACATCTTCGGTTAGCTGGAAATGTATGATTGGCAAATTGCATAAGTGGAAGCAAAATGAAATTTTGAAAATTGAATTGCCATTAACCACTTTATTCGCATCAAAAAAAACACAAGAAAACAATGCATGGATTATTGAATTCAAGTGGAATAATGATGCTATCACATTTGCTCAAATTGTTGAATCGTGTGGGCATATTCCGCTTCCGCCATATTTAAATAGATTAGATGAAGATGCGGATAAAAAAAGTTATCAAACCGTTTATGCGGTTGATAAAGGTTCGGTAGCCGCTCCAACTGCTGGTTTGCATTTTGATGAAAAATTATTAACCCAATTATCAAAAAAAGGAATTGACATTTGCTCTATCACCTTGCATGTAGGTGCTGGAACTTTTTTGCCTGTGAAAGCTGAAACCATGCAACAGCATGATATGCACAGTGAAAAATTTGAAGTAAGTATAGATACTTTGATGAAAATAAAAAACACTTCAGGTAAAAAAATCACAGTGGGCACAACTTCTTTAAGAACATTAGAGAGTTTATTTTGGATAGGAAATCAATTAGAAAAAAATGAATCGTTACCTTATTCCGAATTTGAAATTAATCAATGGTTGCCTTATGAATCAAACGAAATAATTTCAAGTGATAGGGCTTTAAATAACATTATTAATTGGCTTAACAAACATCATCAATCTTCATTAAAAGGTAAAACCAGCTTGCTTATTTTACCAGGTTATGAATTCAAATTAGCGGATGCATTAATTACAAATTTCCATCAACCTAACAGTACATTATTACTTTTGGTAGCTGCATTTGTAGGCGATGATTGGAAAAAAATTTATCATCATGCACTGCAAAATAATTATAGATTTTTAAGCTTTGGCGATAGTTCATTGTTGATGAAAAACAAATAGATTTCAATTTTAATGAACCATATTTAATTAGTTTTGTTTAAAGAACATCAAACAAAATCAATAAACAATTAAACAAACAAAAACAATGAAAAGCAAAATTTTAATCGGTGTAAGTGTGCTATTCGGGCTCATGTTCATCAATTCAGGATTAAACAAATTATTTCACTACATGCCAATGCCTGCAAATTTACCAGAAGAGGTAATGAAAGATTTTGGCGCAATGATGGAAATTAGTTGGTTAATGCCTTTAATTGCTGTTGCTGAAATTATTGGCGGAATTTTAGTGATGATTCCTAAAACAAGAGCCTTTGGTGCAGTAATTATTTTTCCAATTTTAGTAGGTATTATTTTATTTCATACATTAGTTGATCGTTCAGGATTACCAATTGCATTAGTTTTGTTAGCAATTCAAGCTTGGATAATGATTGAAAATAAGGATAAATATTTACCAATGATTAGCTAATCGCAATATTAAAAAAAAGAAAAGGCTCAATGAAAATTTTTCATTGAGCCTTTTCTTTTTATTGCAACTTTAACTATTTCCCGATACAAAATTTTCCAAAGATTGTTCCTAATATATCTCGGTCATGCTGTATTTCACCAGTAATTTCAGCCAAAGCATATAATGCATGTCGCAGATGAAATGCAATAATATCAGTCATTTCATTGTTTTTCAATCCATTTCTAACATCTAATAATATTGAAAATGCTTTTTGTAATTGCTCAACGTGCCTTGCATTGCTCACAATAATTCCTTCATAATCTTGAATATCATTTAATGCAGTTTTATAAATCACTTCACGAAGTTCATCAATGCCCGTTTGGTTTTTTGCACTGATGTTTTGAATACGAAAATCTGAATTCGGAATACTATATTCATTTTTTCCATCAATTTTATTAGCCACCAAAATCAATTTCTGATGTTCAATTTTCAAATTCTGCACATCAGTTTTCAATTCATCTGCATTCATTTCGTTTACATCAAATACATACAAAATCAATTGTGCTTCCTTAATTTTTTCGTACGATTTTTCAACGCCAATAATTTCAATTTCATCAGTTGAATGCCTTAATCCTGCTGTGTCAATAAGCCTAAAAATAATTCCATTAATATTTAATGCTTCCTCAATAGTATCACGAGTTGTTCCAGCAATATTGCTTACTATGGCTCTATTTTCTTGTAATAAAGTATTTAATAAAGTTGATTTACCGGCATTTGGTTTTCCGACAATAGCAGTTGCAATTCCGTTTTTCATTGCATTGCCCAATTGGAATGATTGAATTAATGGAGTAAGTCTGCTTTGCAATTCATCCACTAAATCAAACAATTGTTTTCTATCCGCAAATTCAACATCTTCTTGCGAAAAATCTAACTCCAATTCAATCAATGAAGCAAACCAAATTAATCTTTCACGAAGATTTTTCAACTCACTACTATATCCACCACGAAGCTGTTGCAAAGCCACTTTGTGTGCTGATTCATTTTGCGATGCAATTAAATCTGCAACGGCTTCAGCTTGCGATAAATCCATTTTTCCGTTCAAGAATGCACGTTGAGTAAATTCACCTGGTTTTGCTAATCTGCATCCTGATTGTATTAAAGCCTCTAATATTTGTTGTTGAATAAATATTGAACCATGACATGAAATTTCAACCACATCCTCACCAGTATAACTATGCGGATTTTTGAAAAGTGTAACAACTACTTCATCAATAATTTTTTCAACCTCACCCTGCGCCCTCTCCAAAGGAGAGGGAGAAAATATTTTTCCAAAATGAGCTGTATATCCTTTTTGTTCTGATAGATTTTTTCCTTTAAATATTTTTGATACACTTTGAATAGCATCATTTCCTGAAACACGAATCACAGCAATACCGCCAACTCCGGGAGCTGTTGCAATGGCAGCAATTGTATCTGATATAAAAAAATTAGGAATCATGTTGGGCGTTTAATTTTTTATTTCTTAAATCTTGAATAACTAATAGTGCAATTATCCAATAAAAAAACGGACCTACTTTTACTGCTTCAATTAAATCACTCAACATATTATCAAACAATACAACCACAAATGAAATGATTAATCCCATTACTATAATTTGCTGTTCTTTACTTTTTGTTTGATGGTAAATTTTTTCGGCTTTGATCAATACTAAAATACTTACCAAAATAAACAGAAATAGACCTACCAAACCTTGTTCGGCAAAAATGAATAATAAGTAATTGTGAACTGTACTTCGTTCAACATTTCCGCTAACATAAGTGGTAAATAAACTAACCGCATAATTTTTATAATTAGCCACAAAACCGCCATGACCAAAGCCTGTAATAGGTTTATGTTTTCCCATTTCAAATGCTGCCACCCACCTATATAATCTTTCAGCACTACTCACATCATTTAGTGTTTCAGTTGATTCCAAATGGTCAGAAAGGTTATGATGCATAATTGTTTTTTTGTAATCAGGCGCATATTGCATGTATCTATTTTCAAAAGTTAAAAATGATATAAGCAACACAATTACTACTGAAGCCGCTATCAATGCAGGTTTTATCAATTTCCATTTAAAAACAAAATAAACGGGTAAACAAATTAATATAGCTAACCAAGCAGTTCG
>JBDKJJ010000168.1:0-4390 GCA_039796635.1 Bacteroidota bacterium | reverse complement strand
ATTTCACTGCCACCTAATAAGGCGCACAAGCGGTCAAAGCCAAATGCCAAGCCACCATGTGGTGGTGCGCCATATTCAAATGCGCCTAATAAAAATCCGAATTTATGTTGTGCTTCTTCTTCGCTCATGCCTAATGCGGCAAACATTTTTTGTTGCAAATCTTTCTGGAAAATTCGAATAGAGCCACCGCCTAATTCATTTCCATTCAACACTAAATCATACGCATTGGCTTTGATGTTGGCATAAGGATGTTTTAAATATTCATCCAAGTTTTCAACCTTCGGCGAATTATTAATCATGATGTCAATATGCTCAGGCTTAGGCGATGTAAACGGATGATGACGAGCTACCCAACGACCAGCGCCACCACCATCTTGGTCTTCCAAAGCAAATTCGAATAATGGAAAATCAATTACCCACAACAATTTGTATTCATCAGGTTTGCGTAAGCCCAATCTTGTAGCCATTTCCATGCGCAAATCAGAAGTTGCCTTTCTGGTTTTTTCTTCTGTTCCTGCTAAAATCAAAATCAAATCATTTGGTTTTGCTTCGCAGAAATTTGCTATCGATTTTAATTTTTCAGCATCAAAAAATTTATCGAATGAACTTTTGAATGTACCATCAGCAGCACATTTTACAAATGCCAAACCGCCCATTCCTATTTGCGGACGCTTCACCCATTCAATCAATTCATCTGTTTGCTTTCGAGAATATTCAGCAGCATTCGGAACGGAAATCGCTAACACAGTTTGTGCATTATCAAACACTGCAAAACCTGATTGTGTCAATTCAGTCAAGTACGCTTCATCTTTCACTTTTAAGTTTTTCAACTTCATGTCAAAACGAATATCTGGTTTGTCATTACCATAATTCCACATCGCTTCATCCCAAGTAATGCGTTCTACTTTTTCAGTGTAATCAATATTCTTAACTGTTTTGAATAAATGCTTTATCAAGCCTTCAAACATTTGCAAAATATCTTCTTGTTCTACAAATGCCATTTCGCAGTCTATCTGTGTAAACTCAGGCTGACGGTCAGCACGTAAATCTTCATCACGAAAACATTTCACAATTTGATAGTAGCGGTCGTAACCACTCACCATCAACAATTGTTTGAATGTTTGTGGGGATTGTGGCAAGGCATAAAACTCACCTTGATTCATTCTGCTTGGTACCACAAAATCTCTTGCACCTTCTGGCGTTGATTTAATTAAGAACGGTGTTTCAATGTCTAAAAAACCTTGTTCGTGTAAGTAATTTCTTACCTCACGATTCACTGCATAACGCAACAATAAATTTTGTTTTACAGGATTTCTGCGCAAATCCAAATAGCGATATTTCATGCGCAAATCTTCACCACCATCGGTTTCATCTTCAATAGTGAAAGGTGGCGTCAAAGCAGCATTTAATACAGTTAATTCTTTTACTTCCAACTCAATTTCGCCAGTTGGAATATTTTGATTTTTACTGCTTCGCTCAATCACATTTCCTTTAGCTTGAATCACATATTCTCTGCCCAATTGCGTATTCAATAAAGCTGGATTTTTTGATTCATCCAAAACCAATTGAGTAATGCCATATCTATCTCGTAAATCAATAAAAGTGAGTGAACCCATTTTTCGGATTTTCTGAATCCATCCTGCTAAGGTTACTTCTTTGCCTTTGTGTTCTAATCTTAATTCGCCACACGTTGCTGTTCTGTACATTTTAATTTTGATTTACGATTGAATCACAAAAATACAGATTGAATGAAAGTTTGAGGAACTTTTATAAACAATTATTTATTTAGTTTTCATTTAGGATATTTTTTTCAATTAGGTGGATAATAGATTACTTTTGCTATGTGAAATTCAAACCATTTATATTGTTATTAGTTGTTTTAGCCATGATTGTGCAACCACAATTAATGCCTATTTCAATGGTCAAAAGCATAAAAAAAGAACAATGTAAGATGAGTTGCTGTGAAAATGATGCTGACCATCATTCGGCACCTGAAAAAAAATCTAAATCATGTTGTGAAGACAAAAGTTGCAATCCTTTTTCATTATGTTCTTGTTGCAACGGATACTCATTTGAATTAAAAGAATTTGATTTCAATTGTTATTCAACAAAAGATTTTCAATATATCATTCCAAGCAATTTTAATCTTTCAGATTTTTATTCCTCAAACTTACGACCACCTAATAATTTGATTTAATATTTCATTCAATTCTATGAAGAAATATAACTTCCATATAAATTAAAAAATCAAATTATTTTAAGATGAAAAACAGTTTAATCATAGCTGCCATGCTTTTATTAGCAGGCACAACAACAATAGCATTTGCAGGTGGAAATAAATCATGCTGCAAAAAAGGAAACAAAACCGAATGTACAGCTAAAGGTAAATCATGTTGCAAATCTTGCTCATCAGGCAATTGCAAGTGCAGTGCTGATTGTTGCAAAAATGGCGTATGTAAGCCTGAAAATTGCAAATGCGAAGGCACATGTTGTAAAAAATAATTAAATTTATTTTTGAACAAATCTAAAAAGAGGTAACAATAATTGTTGCCTCTTTTTTTTATTTAAAAAAAATTTTGAAATCATTACATAAATGAATTAACATTGTAAATGATTTTATAAGCGATGGATGAAATTTTAGAACATAAAAACATTAATGAACAAGTTGATATTTGGATGCAAATTGCCTCTGAAAATCCGAAAGATGCGATTGCAGCGCTTGAAAAATTAATTAGTGAAAAATCATCAACTATTTCTGAGTCAGAACATGCCAACATTCATTACCAACTAGCTGAAATTTATCATCAACAAAAAAATCAACACCGTGAGTTACGTCACTTAAAAGAGTGTTATATTTTTTATGAAAATACTGAGGACAACGAACGTTCCTATTTAACTAATATTCATTTAGGTAGAATAATGGCAAACCTTGGTAAATACGCCATGGCTTTGAATTATTTAATGAAAAGTTTACAAGTAGCTGAGCGATTAAAAAACATAAAATGGCGAATTCGTTCGCATAATAATTTAGGATTATTACATGGAAGAATGTTTAATTATGATGCAGGAATTAAACAATTTCTTGAATCAAAATCATTATTTAAAAATCATGCGGTAAATGATGCATTGCAGTTGATGAGAACCAATTGTTTTTTAGGAAATGCATATACAAGAATGCGTTTGTTTGATAGAGCAGCTGACCATTTTATTTCAGCCTATAGTGAACTAAAAAATGATTTTTCAGCAAGCGATTATTTAATGCCGATAAGAGGCATGGCTTATTTGCATTTAGAACAGCATCAATTAGAAAAAGCCAAAATATATCTTGACAAAGCTGACCAATACTTAATTGATAATGAGGATAATTATTCAAAAATAAATTTATTGCTTCTAAAAGCCTCTTACTACAAGCTTTCAGGTGATAGTAATTCAGCAATTGAAATTTATTTAGAAGCTTTACAATTAGCTGAAAAAGAAAGAGTGATGGTATTGCAAATTGAAACATTGCAAGAACTGGCATCCATTTTTGAAAATACGCAAGATTTTAAAAACAGCCTTGATTATTGGAAACGGTATTATGAATTAAAATCAAAAAATGTTGGTGAAGAAAGTTTGTATAATGTACAAACACTTGAACTTAAATACAAATTTGATGAAGCTATAAAAGCAAAATCGGCGGCGGAAGAAGCGGTGGAAATGAAAGAACACATCATGCTTAATTTAAGTCATGAAATTAGAACACCAATGAATTCAATAAGTGGTTTTTTGCAATTGCTTGAACGAACTGAACTGACGCCCGAACAAACTGAATATGTTTCAGTAATTGAAAAATCAACTTCAACTATTTTAGATATTATTGAAGATGTATTGCAGCTCACAAAGATAAGTACAGGCAATGAACATATTGAAGAAAAAGATTTTAGCCTTGAAACTATTTTGGAAGAAATCAAACAAATCATATCACTTAAATGCCAACAAAATGGAGTAGATTTTAGTTACAAATTACCAACTGAAGTTCCCGAAATGGTAAGGGGAGATGCAGGTCATTTAAAACAAATATTATTGAATCTTTGTAACAATGCTGTTAAGTTTTCAAACAATACACCTGTAATAGTTGAAGTAGTTAACAAAGGCTATAGAGCACCAGTTTATGATTTACAATTCAGAGTGATTGACCAAGGAATAGGAATTTCACCTGATCATTTACCACAAATATTTGATTCATTTAGTCCATCAAGTTTTGTAACCAACAAATTGTATGGCGGAACAGGCTTGGGTTTGAATATTTCAAAAAAATTAACTGAAATGATGCATGGCAATATTTCAGTTACAAGTGAAAAAAACAAGGGGACAACTTTTTATGTTTACTTGCCTTTAAAACGTGCCAATC
>JBDKJJ010000167.1:0-15353 GCA_039796635.1 Bacteroidota bacterium | reverse complement strand
ACGGCTTCTGCGTATAGCGTCAGCGATTGCAACAATGGCTTCATCTTGTCCAACAACACGTTTGTGCAATTCATCTTCTAAATGCAATAATTTTTCACGTTCGCTTTGCAACATTTTCGCAACAGGAATGCCCGTTGCTTTTGCCACACTTTCAGCAATATCTTCCGCATCCACTTCTTCCTTCAACATTCTACTTCCGCTGCTGATATCGTGTAACTCTTGTTCCAACTGCGTTTGCTTAGTTTCGGTTTCTTTAATTTTTCCATAACGAATTTCAGCCACCTTGCCATAATCGCCGCTACGTTCAGCTTGTTCAGCTTCCAACTTAAATTCTTCTACATCTTTTTTGCATTGTTGAATAGCATCTACAATCTTTTTTTCATTTTGCCATTTCGCTTTCAATGCATCTCGTGAAGCAGAATAGTTGGCGATTTCTTCGCTTAACTCTTTTAATTTTTTTTCATCGTTTTCACGTTTGATAGCTTCACGTTCAATTTCTAACTGACGAATTTTTCTTTCTAATTCATCCAACTCTTCAGGCAATGAATCCATTTCTAATCGAAGCTTTGCCGCACTTTCGTCCATCAAATCAATCGCTTTATCAGGCAAAAATCTATCGGTGATATAACGGCTTGACAATTCCACCGCAGCAATAATTGCTTCATCTTTAATCCGCACTTTATGATGTGTTTCATAACGCTCTTTCAATCCACGAAGAATTGAAATCGCATCTTCATTTGTTGGTTCATCAATAAACACCTTTTGGAATCGGCGTTCCAAGGCTTTGTCTTTTTCAAAATATTTTTGATACTCATTCAAAGTAGTTGCACCAACAGCTCTCAATTCACCACGAGCCAACGCTGGTTTTAAAATATTCGCAGCATCCATTGCGCCTTCTGTTGCGCCTGCACCCACTAGTGTATGAATTTCATCAATGAACAAAATGATAGTGCCATCGCTTTCTGTAACCTCTTTCACCACGGCTTTTAAGCGTTCTTCAAACTCACCACGAAATTTTGCACCAGCCATCAGTGCGCCCATATCCAAAGCAAAAATGATTTTGTTTTTCAAATTTTCAGGCACATCACCATTCATGATTCGGTGTGCAATACCTTCTGCAATCGCCGTTTTACCAACGCCTGGTTCACCAACTAACAAAGGATTATTTTTTGTTCTTCGTGAAAGAATGTGCAGCGTTCTTCTTATTTCTTCATCACGACCAATCACTGGGTCTAGTTTTCCAGCACTTGCTAATTCGTTTAAATTCTTTGCATATTTCTGCAATGCATTGTATTGTGCATCGGCATTTTGAGAAGAAACAGTTGCACCTTTACGTAAATCAAGAATAGCTGCTTTCAGATTTTTTTCATTCAATCCTTCTTCTTTCAACAGCTTGGAAACCGCATCATTGGCTGAACACAAGCCCAACAATAAATGTTCAACACTAACAAATTCATCTTTAAAATCTTTCAAAAAAGAATTTGCTTTCAACAAAACAGTATTCAAATCTCTTGATAAAGTTTGACCGCCTTCGTTAGAACTTGTCGGTAATTTATTGAGTAATTCTTGATTGCGTTTTTCAACCGATTGAATATTTACGTTGTTCTTTTTGAATAAATATTCCATGGTGTCTTCGCTTTCAGTCAGCAGCGCATCAAGCAAATGTGCAGTTTCAATATTTGGATGGCGCAAATTAAAAGCCTCTTGCTGTGCGGCTTGCACCACTTCTTGGGCTTTGATGGTGAAATTATTTAAGTTCATGTTATTGAGTTATTTGGTTATTAAGTTATTGAGGAAATGAATTATAAATAACTAAGTAACTCAATAACCTAATAACTATTGCACCGCAATTCAGCAACAAGTTAACCAATTCAAATAACAAGAAAGAATGACAGAAATCAGGAAGTAAAAATGAAAGAGTGGCGGTAGAAATAAAAAAATCCTGAACTATTGTCTTGCCAATGGTTCAGGATTGTTAGTGTGTGTGTTTTCGGAAGGTAAACTTTGATGGGTTGTTAGTGTATAACGCAGAATATCTTTTTTATGTTAGTGGTGAATCACTTTAAATACTTTTTTCTTTTTACGATGCGATGTTGTACTACTCAATACTGCATAGTACATCCCTTTAATATCTGGTAAATCAATAGGAATAATTTGAGAAGCGCCTTGTAATATTTCAATTGGTTGATTATCGGCTACTTGATTTCCATTTTCATCATATAGTTTCAGAACTAAATCATCATTTTTACCAGCTACTGTTTTAATTTTTAAAGCTGTAAAATTTTCTTCAGAAATTAACTCAACAAATTCGCCATCTGCATCTGATTCATCATTCACTGTTCCTAATGAATACAATGATTTACCAGCACTTTCAAATTCTAAAATAAATGATGCTTGATTTATTTCTTCTTTAGTTGAAACATTTACTTCATAAGGAATATTTAAGCCTGACTCATTCTTCATTGTTTTTTTCAAAAAAACTTTTTCTCCATTACCATTCACATAGCTTATTTTATAATTTCCTTTTAAATTTTCGTCTTGAATTGATTTCCATGAAATAGTATATTGCTTGTTGCCATTATTTACCACTTCAATATTATTTACAGTAATATTAGGTGCTTCATCTTTATCAGCAAAAGCTATTGCAAAAAACTTTTTCATTGCATTCAAATTCACATTTTGAAATTCAATTGTACCACCATTCATACTTGCTGTGGGCATGAATACTTCAGCGTTTGCAAAGTTATTATCACTACCCATTATCAATCTTAAGTTACTGATATTTGAAGTATTACCCACAAATGCAGCATCTAAACTAACAGTTGCATTTGAACCTAAATCAGATGGAGTGCTTATGAAAATTTGAGCCATTCTTTTTTCTAAACCAGCAGGTAAATTTTCAAAACTATACGCATTATTAGTTGCTGTATTAAAAGTAATCGGAATTTTCACTATTGGTTTTCCGTTAGTTAATTCAATCTTTTTATCAGTAATTATTAAATCATTTGAATTTGATAAATCAATATTTTCAGAATTTTCAATTGATGAATTTTGAGCAGCATTTGCATTGCTATCATTTAATATAACTCCTGTAGCAACTGCAATAAAAATTGAAAATAATTTGTGTGAATGTTTCATCTATCTAATTTTAAAAAATTCTATTTATAAATTATACATCAAAGATATTATTACTTTAAAGCCTTTACCATAAGGCATTTAGCGTATTTATCTACATCTATTTATTTAATTTGATACCAGCTAGTTCCGTTGCTTTGTAATACTATGGCAATGCTGTTTGCAACTGTTGTTTGTGTTAATCCGCCAATGGCAATATATCCAGTAATTGTTCGAGCGCTGCCTGAATTATTTACAATGTTATATATTCTATTTGCGCAAGTTGAAGCTGCTGGCAAAGTAACATTTGCGGTTGAATTACTTAATATCACGGTGTAGTTAGATTGGGTTAAAGCTACAGCCGTAGTAGCCACCAAAATATTAGCGCCTATTGAACCATTAACATCCAAAGTTGATTTTGGAGATGCAGTGCTTAATCCTACCATACTTGTTGAAGCAGCAATAGTTAAATCAGTTGACGTTCCATTTTTACTGATTACTAAATCTGAATTATTAGTATTGATGAAAGATTTATTTGTGAAAATTCCGCTACAACTTGAGTTACCATAACCCATTCTCATTCCTAATGTAGAGGTTGACGCTGTAAAATCAATGGCTGATAAACCAGATGCATTAGTATTTTGAATATTTACAATAGATTTTCCTAAATCATTTTTAATTACTTGTAATGCAGCAACTGGTGTTGTGGTTCCGATACCTAAGTTGCCGCCGTTGTTAAAATAATTTGCAGCACCTGAAGTTGCAGTGAGGTAATTTTTTAAGTTTCCACTTAAATCTTTCACAGCTAAATCACCATCTTGATTGCCACCACCAACATTTAATGTGCCTGTTGTATTATCCATCAAAAGCATTGTACCTACTGAATTACTCATCAATAAATTACCATTGAAAATATGTAATGGTGCTGTAGGTGAAGATGTTCCGATACCAACATTAGCGGCATTTCCTAGTACGATGCTATTGCTTGAAGATACAACAGCGTTATAACCAATTGCCGTAGCGTTTGTAACTGTACCTGTTGCATTTGACCCTGCTCCTAAAAATGTATTGTTACTTCCTGACGTATTTGAATTTCCTGCATTATATCCTAACGCAGCATTGTTACTACCTGTTGTATTTCCATATAATGAATTAGCACCATTAGCTGTATTATTATTTCCTGTTGAATTTGCATACAATGCAAATGCTCCATCAGCGGCATTTAAATTCCCTGAAGAGTTACTATTCATAGCTTGTTTACCAAAAGCTGTATTTTGATTTCCGATTGTATTTGTAAATAATGAGCTATAACCAAAAGCTGCATTGTCAGTTCCGGTGGTGTTTGAGTAACCTGTTTGATAACCGCCAAACATATTGTTAGAGCCAGTTGTAGAGTTATTTCCTGATTGATACCCAATAAAAATATTTTTAGTTCCAGTGGTATTATTATAGCCAGCATTATTTCCTAAAAAAATATTATTACTAGCCTGGTTATTATAACCTGAGTTATGACCAATCATTAACGAACCACTTATACCTGAATATTTAGTTGTGCCATTTCCGTTATCAATATTGTTTCCAATAAAAATATTATTGCTACCGCCTACAATGGCTTTGTTAGTATAACTACCAATTGATATTTGATTGGTTGATGAACTATCAGCATCTAATGCTTGCTGACCGATTACAGTATTATTACTACCAATTCTGTTAATTTGTAAAGCACCATATCCAATGGTAGTATTGCCACTTCCACCCGTATTTGCCATCATTGATGAAAAACCAACTGCCGTATTATTATTACCTGAATTATTATTTTGCATAGCATTATATCCTAATGAAGCATTGTAATTTCCAGCTTTATTCATCATACCTGAGTTAGCGCCAACAAATGAATTTCCGCCACCGGTTGTATTGGCATTGCCTGATTTAAAACCAATGAAAGTATTACCATTAGCAGTGTTTAAGGCACCACTTAAACTTCCAATAAATGTATTGTTAATTGATGCATTGCTTACAGCGCCGCTTTGAAATCCTAAAAATGTATTGTTATTTGTATTGTCAATTCTACCACTTTGAATATTATTAACTTTAAAAGTTAAAGGTATTGCTGTAGTTGTTCCAATAAAATTTGCACCATCTGCAATACCTGTATTACCAGTTAAAGCCCAACCTGAAGATGTTGTTCCTGATGTTGTTGTTCCTGATGTTGTACTAATGGTGTTTGAAACAATTGTATTTGAAATAATAATCCATTTTGAAATCCCATCACTTATTAAACTTGCCACTTGCCCAACATTTGCCAATGAAATCATTGAATTTCCGTCAATAGAATTTCCGCTTGAAGGCATTACTGTAATGTTCCCAGCACCATTTTTTTTGATTAAATAATATCTCCCTTTCATTTTACTGGCTAAAGGAAGTGTAATTAAAATATTAGTAGAATTTTTGCCTACCACAAAGCATTTCATGGAATCTAACATCATGCTTGAAGTAATAGAATCAATTTTGAAACCTGTTGAACCATTAATATCCAAAGTTGATTTTGGAGAAAGTGTATTAATACCTACCCCTTGTGCTTTGGCACAAAGCGATATTATTTGCAATCCAAAAAAAAGCAATAAATAAAATACAAACAAACGCTTATGACGTGTTACTAAAGCGTAAACACTACTTACATACATCATTGATTTCATACAAAATTGAATTGTTTTTTGAGTTAATTATTTGATTATAAAAATCGTTATCAGTTATATCTTTTTTAATAAGTACTTTAACTGAAATAGCTAACACAAAACACTTATATCATTCTATATGATAATCAAATTAAAATTTCAACCCAATTGTAGTTACCACTATTGTAGAAGATGTTTTAGTAGTTGCTGAATAATTTGTAGAATAAGAACTATAGTAAGGTAAATCAATTCCGTTGTACATTGTTTTTTGAATTCCTAAATCAAAAAAATAGTCCTTTTCTCTTATACCAAATCCTATTGATGCTACCTTTCTAGATTGGTTATACCCTGCAATTGTAGATGATTTAAAAGGCGAACCATAGCTTCCAAAGCCAGCACGTATTGCAAAAATATCTAATTTCAATTCGCCGCCAATTCTTACATTCGAAGCTGAAGTAAACTGCTGATGTATATTTCTATTAATAGATGAAGCGGCTTGAATATCAGAAGCATTTTTGCTAGAAAATCGCAAATTAGCGCTTGAATAATCTACCAATTCATAATCGATGGTAATGAAACCAAATTTTTTGAATAAAAATGCTGCACTTCCGATAGCTCTCCATGGAGTTGTAACTGAATACTTTATATCATTGGTAACATCCGATGTATAAGTTCCTGGAAATAAAGAATCTGTTCTAACGGTTGTCATTGTTAGTGTGCCATTATCAGTAAAGTTAAAGAACGTTGGTGTATGCATTGCTACTCCTAATCTGAAATAATCATTAGCCAAATAAGTAGCTCCTAATTTTAAATTAATACCTGTGCCGTTTGCTGCAATTGAAGTTACAGATGAATAATTTTTAAATCCATAATGTTTCGATGAATCATCTGTTTCCGTATAACTAGTTTCAGATGAATATGAAGCAAATGGAATTCCTAATGTTCCTCCAATTAATAATTTATGTTCATAATTGCCAGCAAAGCTGAAAGTCATTTCATTCATTGCTCCTTTTACTATTCTGCTCAAGGTTTGCGTAACTTTTCCCCCTCCGTTTATAGCTAAATACTTAGTTGAATCAGCCAATGTTGCATCTAACAAATAAGCATCAAAAGCCAAACCTGAACCCCAAGTTTCAGCACCTAAAGCATCATTTGGTCCTACCCCTTTTAAACTTAAATCAGCAGCATACTTATCTCCAATTGAATTAAACTTATTATATCCGCTATAAGTTGTTGCATTTGCAAATGATGCCAATTTGTTCATGCCAAATGCAAATGTTATTCCAGTCCAACCTTTTGTTACATCTTTACCTTTAATAGTATAATTATTTTTTAAAACTATACCGATATTTCCCAATCCAAACCTTGTACTTCTGTCCATATTTTCAATTGAAAAATAGGATGCATCAGTTCTACTTGAATTAATTAATGGAGAGAAAGTAAATTCACTACTTTTGTAAAAAGCAAGGCCTGATGGGTTGTTGGAGGCATTACTAAAATCACCACCTAATGCACCAGTTGCACCAGCCAATGAAAAACTTCTTGCAGTTCCGCCTGATTGTAAATTGCTATATCGCAAAACATCAGCTTCATCTTGTGCATATAATTTTGAAATAAATGCCAATGCCAAAATCATTATTGAAATGATAATTTTTTTCATTTTATAGAAAAATTTTATTGTTAATAGAATTAATTATTTACCAGTAAAGCATAATTCACTCTCCTACCTTTTATGACCACCATTAAATCCACCGCCACTTCTTCCATTGCCTCCTGAATTACCTCCACCACTTGGTGCACTCATTCGTGGTGATGGAGATGAACTACCACTGCCTGAATTTCTTGGTGAGGTGGGCTGTGTAGAAGGTTCATTTCTTTGATAATTTCTTGGCGATTGGGGTGTTGGTTCATTTCGAGGCGAATTACTTCTTGGTGCATTGTTCTCAAATCGCTCCTGACGTGATGGTTTGTTCTCATTTGTTGATGGATTACTCGGCGATGGGTTATTGTAAGTTCTCGGCTCTCTATTCCATCGCTTTGGTGTTTCTACTTCTTGATGAGAAGGAGCATTATTAGATGGGGTATTGTTATTATTTTGCTCATACTGACTTGAATTTCTTTTCCATCGCTTTGGTGTTTCTTCATTACTGTTGGCACGTGAAGGCTGAGTAGATGGCGTATTATTATCTTCAAAATCATAATTACGAGATTGATTTCTTCTTGGGCGGCTAGGAGTGTTATCAATGCTATTAGGGGAAGATTGATTTCCTCTTGGCGTTACATTTTGTTGAGGTTCATTTCTTTGTTGTTCAAATCTATCGTTTCTATTAGAACTCTGTTTTGTGGACTGTATATTACTTTTTATAGGTTCATTATGGTTTAAAGAATTAGTATTTCCATTTATATTTCTGATTTCATTATCTCCTTTATTAATGATAGAATTATTTCTTCCACCATTTGAATTATTTACATTGCCTTGATTTGTATAATGACCACCATGTGAAAATCCTGTTGATGAACTTGCATTGTTTCTACTACCATAATAGTGATAATGGTGATTGTTGTTATAAGAATTATTGTTACTTGAATAATAGCCATTATTGTAGCCATTCCAATAGCCATTATTATAGCCATAGTTGTACGAGTTATTATAATATGGAGAGTACCATGAACTATAATAAGGATTCCAACATGAATTATAATAACCGTAAGATGAATAATAATATGGATTGTAATAGCTTACACCATAATAGTAATAAGGATTGTAAGATGAATAATAATAAGGTGTGCTGTAAACACTTACCCCCCAATATGGACTAATATAAATACTTGAACCCCATGAAACCGGGTTGTAATCATACCAATATCGATTTACATAGCAATCATCATAATAACCAAATCCATAGTATGAATGATTAAATCTTCTGATTCTGCTTGTATAATAATAATCATTATCGTCATCATAATAATTAGTAGTAGAATAATCATCGTTATAGTAATTATTTTGACTGGAGTTGTTTGATGAATTATAATTTCCTGAATTATCCTTTAATTGCCCTTCATCATCCTGATTGTTATAATTGCTGTTATCATCATTATTTGATGAGTTATTATTTTGAACAACTTGAGCATCTTCTTTTCTATCAAAATTATATTCTTTAGGTTGCTGATTTGATGGTTTTTCATAATCTCTTCCTGATGCAGAATATACATCATCATAATTCCCATGAGCTGATTGATATTCAGAAGAACAAGAGTTCAAGCTGATAACAATTGCGGTAATAGCTAATAAATGCAATGATTTCATAATTAATTATTTTTGAATTATTGGATATTTGTTACTTTAATAAGTGTATTTATTGATAAAATTTTCCAAAATCATGCCAAAAGTCTTTATTGATTTTATTAAGTAAAATTAAGTGTTTTAATAATTATAAATGTGTTAAACAAACAACTTTAACAAATTAATTTTTTTTGATCATTTTTACTTCATAAATAAATTATATGGCAATATCAAAACTGACTAATGAAAATCAAAATTTTGAATGGATTGACATTTGCAGCCCTACCGAAGCTGAACTGATGGATGTAAGCCAAAAATACCAATTGCATCATTACACTTTGAAAGATTGTTTAGAGCCTGACCACCTACCAAAACAGGAAGATTTAGGCGATTTTAATTTTATAATTACTCGGATTTGGGTAGAACAACGAACTACTAAAAATTATACAGTTCAATCATTGAGTAGTAAAGTTGCAATTTTTTATAATGATAAATTTATTATTACTATTCATAGACTTGAACACCAATTTATTCATAGTGTAAAACAACGTTACATTGATTCAAACAAATTGAAAACTACTAAAGAAATTGTAACTAAAATCATTTGGAATGTTATTCATTCATATGATAAGCCTATTCATAATTTATCTCAACAAATTGATAATTTTGAAGAGCGTATTTTTCTGAAATCGTTGAATAATTCAATGATTGAAGAGCTATATTTTATTCGCCATCAAATTGCAATTTGCTCAAAACTTTTAATGCTGAGTGCTGAAATAATTAACTCTATTAAAGCTAATAAATCAGAAAATGTGGCATTACAAGATGTGAAAGATTTACATACAAAATTGGTAATGCTTTATAATCAAGCGCATGAAGATGTAACTAATTTGCTAAATATTTATCTATCACTTTCAGCGCAAAAAACAAATGAAGTGATGAAAATTCTGACCATATTTTCAGTGTTTTTTATGCCACTAACATTTATTGTAGGTGTTTACGGTATGAATTTTAAATTTATGCCTGAAATTGAGAATAAATATGGTTATCCTATGGTTTGGTTAACCATGATTATAATTACAATTGTTGTTTATTTTTGGTTCAAACGAAAAAAATGGTTGTAGAAGAATCAGTTTAAACTTATCATTTTTCCATCTTTAATTTTATGATACGCCAATTGAATTTTGCTTAATAATTCGTTGTTATAAAATGGCTTTGAAATATAATCATTCATGCCCGATTGCAAACATTCCAATATTTCAGCATCAGATGTTGCTGCTGTAATGGCAATAATTTGAATGACATCAAATTGCTTATTTTTTCTAATTTCAATAGCTGCTGTTGGCCCATCCATTTGTGGCATTTTCATATCCATCAAAATGATATCAATTTTATTTTTATAAATAAAATCAATAGCTTCAAAACCATTTTCGGCTTTATAAATTTTTGCTAATGGCAATGATTTTTCAATTAATTTTTCAGCAACAAACAAATTCATTTTATTATCATCTACTACTAAAATTTTTATTTCAGATGATTTAATAAATTCAAAATCTGCATCATTTACTGTTGATTCATTTTCGTTTTCTGCCAATTCAAATGGTAAATAAATAGTAAAACAAGTGCCTAAATTTAATTTACTTTCGCATTCAATTGTACCATGATGCAATTCTACTAATCGCTTTGTAATTCCCAATCCTAATCCTGTTCCGCCAAATTTAGCAGCTATATTTTCATCAGCTTGCACATAATCATCAAAAATTGATTTAATCTTTTCATCTGAAATCCCTATGCCCGTATCTGATATTTTAATTTTCAGGGTACACTTTTTTGAATCTGAATATTCAGCTGAACAATCTACTTTTATTGAACCCGAGCTTGTAAATTTTATAGCATTTCCAATTATGTTTACCATCATCTGAATCAATCTACTTTCGTCACCCATTACATTTTGAGGCAATGATTTTTTATTCAACACAAAAGCCAATCCTTTATCATTTGCATTTATTTTCATCAACCTACAAGCTGTATTGATACAATCATCAAGCTTAAATGATTGATGACGTAAAATCAATTTCCCTTCTTTCAATTTTGAGAAATCAAGCACATCATTAATCATGTTTAATAAATGATTACTTGATTTATTCAAGCCATCAATCATTTCATTTTTTTCTAATTCTGAATTCTCCATTTTTAATAATTCTGAAATGCTTTTAATAGCATTTAGGGGCGTACGAAGTTCATGGGTAATATTTGCTAAAAAATTTTCTTTATAATGCTGCAATTGCTCTATTTCTTCCTTTGAATTTTGTAACTCATTATTTTTTTCAGTTAGTGCTGAAATAAACTCTGCATTTCGCTCTTCAATTACGCCAACAATTTTAATTCCTAATAAAAATACTCCAACAATTACTACAAAAAACCAAGTATAATATCCATTCCCCAAATAATCATTTGGAAATTGATAATTAAAAAATGCTTCGGAAATCCAAAAAAAAGCGATACTGCATAACGCCATTAATGTCCAAAAAATAGCTACTTTTTTGTTATTTACCGTCAGCGAAAACATATTGATAACAATATACCAAGGTACAATTGCTGAAGTTAAACCACCTGACCTATAACTTAATGAAAACATGGTTAAATAGGCAATAGCAAGCAATAAATTTTCAGATGTAGTTCGCCCAATCCGTTTATTTTTTCTACTATAAATAATAATGGCTAGCAATATAGATGAAGCACCATTAATAATAGCACCCAGCGTATTATGTAACACAAAAAATGAAAATGGGCAATAACAAAAGTTAAAACAAGTTGCCATGATCGAAAAACTAAGAATATATTTTTCGTCAAAAATTCGTAAAGCAGGTGATTTTAAAACACTAAAAGTTTGTTTCATCTCTTTTAAAAATAGTGCTGACAAGTTAGGTGTGTGTTGATTCATAATAAATACGTAATTGGGCTGAGATAATAAGAGTCAATTACGTACTACTGCCATAAACGGATTTCACCTTTTCATTTATTTCATTTTTCAAAAAATCAAAACCACACTTCTTATTTTAAATTACATTTGCATTTTTAAAAAACAGATTATACATGGGAAAAGAAATTACATCACGTCAGCAAGATTACTCACAATGGTATATTGATTTAGTATTGAAAGCTGGTTTGGCAGATTATTCAGCTGTGAAAGGTTGCATGGTGATTAAACCTTATGGTTTTGCGTTGTGGGAAAATATGAGAGATGTGTTGGATAAAAAATTCAAAGATACGGGTCATCAAAATGCATATTTTCCTTTGTTCATTCCTAAAAGTTTTTTGAGTAAAGAAGCAGCTCATGTTGAAGGCTTTGCAAAAGAATGTGCTGTGGTTACGCATTACAGATTAAAAAATGACCCGAATGGTGGTGGTGTAGTTGTTGACCCCGATGCCAAATTAGAAGAAGAATTAATCGTTCGCCCCACTTCTGAAACTATCATTTGGAACACTTATAAATCATGGATAAAATCTTACCGTGATTTGCCATTGCTGATTAATCAATGGGCAAATGTGGTGCGCTGGGAAATGCGTACACGTTTATTTTTACGTACTGCTGAATTTCTTTGGCAAGAAGGACACACAGCCCATGCAACTAAAGAGGAAGCAGTTGCTGAAACAGTTCAAATGTTAGATGTATATGCTGATTTTGCTGAAAATTTTATGGCAATGCCAGTGATGAAAGGTGTAAAAACAGCCAACGAAAGATTTGCAGGAGCAGAAGACACCTATTGTATTGAAGCTTTGATGCAAGATGGAAAAGCATTGCAGGCAGGCACTTCACACTTTTTAGGACAAAATTTTGCAAAAGCCTTTGAAGTAACTTTTTTAAATAAAGAGAATAAACAAGAATTGGTTTGGGCAACTTCATGGGGTGTTTCAACTCGATTGATTGGTGCATTAATCATGGCGCATAGTGATGATGATGGATTAATATTGCCTCCAAAATTAGCACCAATACAGGTTGTTATTGTTCCGATTTTTAAAACAGCCGAACAACTCAATGCGATTTATGATAAAATAAAACCTTTGATGGATGAATTGAAATCTAAAGGAATCAGAGTAAAATTTGATGATGGCGATAACAAATCACCAGGTTGGAAATTTGCTGAATATGAGATGAAAGGTGTACCAGTTCGTATTGCTATAGGTGCTCGTGATTTGGAAAATGGAACTGCAGAAGTTGCACGACGTGATACCAAAGAAAAAATGAGTTTACAAATGTTAGGCTTGGCTGAAAAATTAGAACATTTATTGGCGCAAATTCAAGATAATATTTTTCAAAAGGCTTTACAATTTCGTGATGAAAATATTGTGCATGTTGATTCTTATGAAGAATTTAAAAATGCATTAAATGGTAAAGGTGGCTTTATTGCTGCACATTGGGATGGCACTAGCGAAACTGAAGAGAAAATCAAACAAGAAACTAAAGCTACGATACGTTGTATTCCATTAAACAATAAACAGGAAGAAGGTAAATGTATTTACAGTGGAAAGCCTTCTAATCAAAGGGTTTTGTTTGCGGTGGCATATTAAATTTTCATCAATGAAATTCAAACAAACTTATTACCTCATTCAAAATTTTCTTTTGAATGGAATTTATTCTTATGCTTTGTTTGGATTGTATGCGCTTACTATCTCTCCTCTAGTAACAAGGCTATTTGATTATAATCAAAAGAATTATTTTATTGCAATTTTTGGTTTTTTTATTTGGGTAGCAGAATTTTTTGCATTGTATTTTAAGTTAAAAATGATTCGAATAAGGGCTGAACTGAAACGAATTGCTTATAAAAAAGAAACCGGAATAGACCTCAAACCATCGACTGGCGCATTTGTATTTTTGCAATTTTTTTTCCGTCTTTTATTTCGTGCTGCAATTATCATGGTTTGCATGACAGCTTTAGGATTCAATTGCAATGAAAAAAAAATGGATGTTATGGCAGAGCTTGTTTTACTTATTTGCTTTGCACTTGATATGTTTGGATTTTTTTTTATTTATGCCAACACAAATTTTAATTACGATAAAAATAATAATACCGAAGAACAACTTGAAAATGAAACATGGAATAATAAAAATTTAGGGTATTCAGAATCTGAGAAATATTTTCGATTAGAAGTATTTTCAGATTTGATTTTACAAATTTATGCCATCATGTTATTTACTGCATTTTGGAAATATATTAATGAATATGCTATAGAAATGATTAGTAAGAGCTTAAATAATCATAAAGATAGCGATGTTGGCTTAACTGTTTTTTTCATGTTATTTGCTGAATTAATGATTGGATTAATGCCAATTAGAATAGCTTATTGGATTGAAGACTCATTGAATTCATATTCAAAGCAGGATAAAAATTTGATGAGACTCAATTTTATTATTGTTGGATTTTTTGCATGCTTACCAACAATTACTAAATACGTTGGTGTTGCTTTCATAAAAAAAGATATTCAACTAAGTTCAGTTGGAGGCTATATTGGTTCGGTGGTTTGTTTTATTTCGTTATTTCTTCTTCAATATTTATTTAGGGGGAAAAGAAATAATCAAAAGGCTTAACAATTTCGGGGTAAAAATAATGTGCACGTTGATTCATACAAAGAATTTAAAAAAGTATTGAACACCAAATAAATTGGACAAATGTATTTACAGCGGAAAGCCTTCTAGCCAAAGGGTTTTGTTTGCGGTGGCGTATTAAATATCCCCTTCAGTTGGTCTAATAATAATTTCTTCAACTAATGATGAATAGGGCATTTGATAAGCAGTGTAAACTATTTCAGCAATATCACTTGCTGCAATAAATCTTTCTTTCGGCAAATCAGTTCCTTTCCATGAATCAGTTAATACAGCACCAGGATAAATTGTACTTACTCTTATATTGTATTGCTTTAATTCTTCACGTAAATTTTTAGAGAAGCCTGTTAATGCAAATTTAGTAATGCTATAACTACCTCCATTGTGATACGCTTTCAAACCAGCAACCGAACTCATATTGAAAATATATCCCGATTTTTGTTGAATCATTTTTGGCAATAAAAATCTTGTAATTTCATAAGCACTAATCAAGTTGGTTTGCAGTAAAAAATCGAGTCTTCCTTCTGGCTCATCATAAGTATTACCCGGCAAAAATGCTCCTGCATTGTTTACCAAAACATCAATATTTTTAAAATGCTCTACTACTTTTTTACAAAACAAATCGCGTTCATTTTTATTGCTTACATCTGCGTTTATACAAAGTATTTCAATACTT
>JBDKJJ010000166.1:0-12639 GCA_039796635.1 Bacteroidota bacterium | reverse complement strand
CACATTATCAATTCAATTACCCATGAAAAAACGGTTAAAAAAATTACTATACAATAAAATAGGACTAACTATTACTCCACCCAATCAGCTACAAAAATATTAGTATCGTGAGTGCCGCCATTATTGCGGTTGCTACTAAATATTATTTTTTTACCATCCCAGCTAAACATCGGGAAGGCATCAAAGCCGCCATCATGTGATATTTTTTCTAAACCTGTTCCATCTATATTGATTAAATAAAGATTGAACGGAAAGCCACGTTCGTATTCATGATTGCTTGCAAAAATTATTTTTTTACCACTTGGATGAAATGAAGGAGCCCAATTAGCTTTACCCAAATGGGTGATTTGCTTTGCATTTTTCCCATCAATATCAGCTACAAAAACTTCCATGTGCGTTGGGGCTACCATGTTTTGTTGCAATAAATCAGCATATTCTTTTTTCTCTTCATCGGTGGTTGGTCGTGATGCTCTCCATACAATTTGTTTTCCATCAGGTGAAAAATTTGCACCGCCATCATAGCCTAATTCATGTGTAATTTGTTGCACATTATTGCCATGAATATCCATGGTATATAAATCAATATCGCCATTTCGGGTGCTGGTGAATACAATTGTTTTTCCATCAGGTGATACAGTTGCTTCGGCATCATAGCTTTTGCTTTTGGTAAGTTGATGTTTGATTTTTCCATTTAAATCAGCCACATAAATATCATACTCAGGATATAATGGCCACACATATTTTTTCAAAATTTTTCTATCGGGAACCGGCGGACAATCATTCATTTCAGCATGAGTGCTGGCAAAAATAATTTCAGAATCACCTGGCATAAAAAAGCTGCAAGTAGTTCTGCCTAAGCCATTGCTGATTTGTATGTAATTGAATTTAGCAGGATTATAATTGCCAAAATAAATTCTATCGCATGAAATATTTTCAGCAGGATTTGTTTTTTGAAACGTAATCATTTTGCCATTCCAACTCCAATAAGCTTCAGCATTATCGCCGCCAAAAGTGAGTTGGTGAATATTTTTAAAATGCTTTTCACCATCAAATAAAAGTGAAGATGAATTGTTGTTTTCATCTTTTTTAAAAGCAGAAAAACTTAATAGAATCAGGCTTGTAATAATCACCAACGCTACATTTCGAATCATAGTTTTGAATTAAACTTTTTCAGATAGTAATTTTTCTAAAGCAATAATGCGTTGCTCTAAATCAGGTAATTTTCGGTAAACTGCTTGTGAACGAAGAGATGAAGTATAGTTAAACGCAGGGCTGCCAGTTACAGCAGTTTTAGGCGCTTCAATAGTTTTTGATACGCCGCTTTGAGCATTAATTTTTGTTCCGTCAGCAATTTTGATATGCCCCACAATGCCTACTTGCCCACCAATCATGCAATTTTTACCAATTTTTGTGCTTCCTGCTACACCGCTTTGAGCAGCAATTACAGTGTTTTCGCCAATTTCAACATTATGAGCTATATGAACCAAATTATCTAATTTCACACCTTTATGAATAATAGTACTGCCGATGCTTCCTTTGTCAATGCTTGTATTAGCGCCAATTTCAACATTATCTTCCACCACTACATTACCTAAATGATTTACTTTTTGATAGCTGCCATCAGCTTGTGGTGCAAATCCAAATCCATCGGAACCAATTACAACACCGCAATGAAATATACAATGAGTGCCAATTTTTGAATCTTTATAAATTTTTACACCAGGGTACAAAATTGTATTATCGCCAACTTCAACGCCTTCGCCAATAAAAACTTGTGGATGAATTTTTACGTTGTTGCCAATTTTTGCATTTTTTTCAATCACAGCACAAGCGCCCACATACACATTTTGCCCAATGGTAGCTGAATTATTGATGGAAGCTTTTTCGTCAATTCCTACTAATTCATCAGCCATTGCACTGGCAAATTTTTCCATCAAAAAAGCAAGACTTTGATAGGGGTCATCTACCTTTAAAAGAGTAGCCGCAATAGGTTGTGTGGGTTGAAAGGTTTTACTAACCATTAAAATTCCAGCCTTAGTTGAATAGGCAAACTCTTCATATTTCGGATTTCCTAAAAATGCCATTGCATTGGTATGAGCTTCTTCAATTTTAGCAATGGTTTCAACTTTTGCATCAGGGTTTCCTTCAATAGTGCCTTTCAACAGAAAAGCTAATTCTTTAGCTGAAATTGTCATTCGATATTAATTTACATTTTAACAAACCTACTTAAAAAAAGTGAAACGATATAACATTAAAATAATTTCAAAGGTTTATGATTTTTTATTTATTTTTAACATCCTTTTTTAAAGCTATTTCTAAATTATTAAACATGAAAGTAAAATTACTCGTTCTTACAATTTTTGCAATTGTTGTTGGAATATTAATCAATAATGAAAGGATTGTATCAAACTCATCGGCACCGCCATCAAATAGTACTGGTTCGTTAGGAAGTGGAGGAGCAACTTGTAATAGTTGTCATAGCGGTACTTCAGGCGGTTCTATTAGTTATACAATATATAAAGCCGGAACTACAAATGTAGCCAGTAAATATGAAGCTGATAGTAGCTATGATATTACTATTACGGTTAATGGAAGCGGTAATTTAACACCAAAATTTGGTTTTGAACTTACAGTTGAAGACAATACAGGTAATCCTATAGGATTGATTTCAGCCAATTCGCTAACTAATTTAACTAATACCAATATTGGGTTAAATTCGGCATCGCATAGTATTGCAAATGCATTAATAAATACTTGGTATTTTAAATGGCAAGCACCATCATCATCAACTTATTCGGGTATTGTACATTTTGATATGGTTGGGGCTTATGCTAATGGAGATTTAACAAATTCAGGCGATTCAATTTCAACAAATTCATTTACACTTTTAAGCTGTAGCCCTTCATCCTCAAGTATTTCAGGCACTACATGTAGCAATCAGTCTTATAATTTCAATGGTATACTACTCACAAGTAGTGGCGTATATAATGATACTTTAGTAAATTCAACAGGTTGCGATTCTATCATTACTCTTACTTTGAATACAATTAATATTTCTTCAAGTATTATAAATGATAGTATTTGTGGTGGGCAGAGTTATTCCTTTAACGGAAATATCATTACAACAAGCGGTACTTATTATGATACATTAACTAATTATAATAGTTGTGATTCATTAGTGATTTTGAATTTGGTGGTAAAACAGCAATCATCACACACTATTCATCAAACATTATGTTGTGGTAATACAATATTGTTTAATAATCAAACCATATTAAGCCCAGGAATATATTTAGATACACTAACTAATGCACAAGGTTGCGATTCAACGGTGGTATTGATTGTTTCGGCGCCATCTTTAAATATCAATGCTGGGCAGAATTATTCATTATGCGCCACTTTAACCAATGCTATTCCTCAACAAAACTTTTTTGTTTTTGATTCCATAAAAACTTTTTATGGTGTTGGTAATCCAAATAATTATTTAGTAAAAGCAATTTTGTTTTCAAATAGCCCAAGTTATTTACCTGCGTCATCATCACCTGATACAAGTATAGCTATAACGCTTAGTGCCTATAACGCAAGTGTTGCAGGTCATAATCCATCAAATGTTTTCTTGAATAAATATATGGCTCCGTATTGGGGTGGAAATTATACTTTGATTATTCAAGTAAAAGATAGCATGAATAATTATGCTTATGATACTTTGTTAGTTGGCATTCAACATAATAAATATTGTAGAAATGTTGCCATAAATGATGTTAGAATAGTTGCAGTAAATCAGCCAGTTTTGATTGATGTACAAGCAAATGATAACCATGTATCCTCATCAAATTCACAACTTACTTTTGTTTCTTCACCATTGCATGGTACAAATACCACTATTGTAGGGGCAAGCGGAAAAAAATATGCGCATTACAAGCCTAATCAAAGCTATGCAGGAAAAGATAGTTTCTATTATACTGAAATTGATAGTAACGCACATAAATTAGGAAGTATTATAAATCTGTTGCCCGATACTGCAAAGGTGAAAGTGGTAATGGATGCTAATCTTACCTCACCAGCAGGTGCAAATGCAACTATATGTTTAGGAGTATCAGTAACCTTAGGAACATTAAATTGCTCAACAATGTTTCCTGAAGGAATACCTTCAAATACTCCGGGCTACTTTAGTGATTCAGTGAAATGGTATGAAGATACAATTGGTAAGGCTATCAATCCGTTGAGTAATCCTATTTATAGTAATTGCGGTGCTACTCTCACTGTTACACCCCAATACAACATAAGCTCTTCATATAATTATATTGCACAGTACAATAACGGAATGTTAGATACTATATTTTGTTACATTAATGGATGTCCAATAATTGTAGATGCTGGGGTAGATAAATTAACTTGTTTAGGAAGTGGGGTTAATATTGGTGGAGCACCAACAGTAGTAGGCGGTGTTCCCACATTTCATTATCAATGGACACCAAATACCTACATGCAACCAGGGCAAGACACAATGCCCAATCCTTTGGTTGTACCAACTGCCGTTGGTTCAGTAACTTATGCAGTCGTAGTTACTGATGGGCAAAGTCAAATAAGCACTGATACAATGATTCTTTCAGTGTTTTCAAATCCAAGTTATAAAACATTGAACGATACAATTTGCTCTAACTCTACATATTCATTCAATAATCAAACCTTAAATATTGCAGGAACTTATTTAGATACATTAGCTAATTATGTAAGTTGTGATTCTTTCATTACTTTAAATTTGGTAATAAAGCCAATTTCATCACATAGCTATATTCAAACTATTTGCTCGTCAGATAGTATTTCATTTAATGGAAAAACAATTAAAACACCCGGAATTTATTTAGATACATTAACAGCTTTTAATGGTTGCGATTCATTCGTTACCTTGACATTGCAAGTAATATTATCTTCAAGTTCAGTTCAAAATCAAACAATTTGTAGTAATAGTAGCTTCGCTTTTAACGGCAATAATTTAAATATAAGTGGCACGTATTACGATACATTATCCAATATATTGGGCTGCGATTCAGTGGTAATCCTAAATTTATTAGTACATTCAACTGATTCAGTATTTTTACCCGTAACTATATGTAGCAATCAAACCTATTTTTTCAAAGGTAATTTTTTGAATACATCAGGAATTTATAAAGATACACTGAATAATCAAAATGGTTGCGATTCATTAACTGTATTGGCATTAACAGTAAATCCAACATCGGCATCAAGTTATTTACAAACTGTTTGTAGTAATGTAGGGTATATTTTTGGAGGAAATAATTTGACTTCAAGCGGTACTTATTTTGATACACTATCAAATTATTTAAATTGTGATTCAGTAGTTACCCTTAGCTTAACGGTACTGAATTCGCCTATTACAAATTTATCGCAAACAGTTTGTTTTGGCGATTCAGTAAGCTTCAAAAATGTTTATATACATACGTCAGGCGTTTACCAAGATACTCTAACATCATATAATGGCTGTGATTCATTAGTTAATTTCACTTTGAATGTGTTACCAATTCTTTCAACAACATATAATCAAAATGTTTGCTTTGGTAATAGCTATTTATTTAATGGTAATGCATTAACCACCAACGGAACTTATCTTGATACATTGCAAGGTTACTTAGGCTGCGATTCATTTATTACCATGAATTTATTTGTTCAAAGCGCTTCAACAAGTACTATCAACCAAACAATTTGTGTAAATAATCCTTATAGCTTTAATTCTCAAAACCTTACAATTGGTGGTGTTTATTATGATACATTAGTTAATTATGTTGGTTGTGATTCATTCATTACCTTGAATTTAATAGTTAATCCAATTTCTAACCTCATAATCAATCAAACCATTTGTTCAAATACTTCATACACATTCAATGGATCAATGCTGAATGTAACTGGTGTTTATTATGATACTTTACAAAATCAATTTGGTTGCGATTCATTTATCACACTTAATTTGAATGTAAATCAAATTGGTACATCAAGTTTTTCGCAAACAATTTGTGTAGGTAACTCTGTAACATTTAATGGAAATAATTTAACAACCACTGGGCAATATTTTGATACCTTGGTTGCATTTAACGGTTGCGATTCAATTATAACATTTAATTTAACCGTGAATCCAACTTCATCATATAATTATAACTACAATTTATGTGTTGGAAGCACTTATTTATTTAATGGAAATAATCTTTCAACTGGTGGCTTGTATTATGATACTTTGACAAATTATTTAGGCTGTGATTCATTTATTGTTTTGAATTTGAATATTGTGAACCCAAGTTCAACAGTTTTAAATCAATCAACATGCATTAATAATCCATTTGTATTCAATTCGCAAAGCTTAATAGTAAGCGGAACTTATTATGATACATTGGTGAATCAATTCGGTTGCGACTCATTAATTACCTTGAATTTAACCGTGAATTCAACCTCATCATATAGTATGAATCAAACAATATGTTCTAATAATTCATATTTATTTAATTCGCAAAGTTTAACAGCAAGCGGAACTTATTACGATACATTAATCAACTATGTTGGCTGTGATTCATTAATCACATTGAATTTGTCAGTGTTGCCTACATCAACAAATAGTTTCACTCAAACTATTTGTAATGGAACTACCTATTTGTTTAATGGAATAAACAGAAGTGTTGGAGGATTATATCATGATACTTTGCAGAATTACTTAGGCTGTGATTCATTCATTGATTTAACATTGATAGTGTTGCCAAATGCTACAAATTCGATTTTGCAAACCATTTGTGCTGGCCAGTCATATAATTTCTTTGGAAATAATATTACTGCAACAGGAACGTATAATCACAAAATTATTGGTGGTTCATATAATGGCTGTGACTCAACCATTATTTTAAATGTATCTACACTACCGGCTACTTATTCAAATAGTACTATCACTACTTGTTCAAATAACCCAGTAACATTTAATGGTCATCTATTAACATCATCAGGTGTTTATTATGATACATTAGTAAATCATTTTGCATGTGATTCATTTATTCAACTTAATCTAACAGTAGTTCCTCAGCAAGTAACACATTTGTATCAATCAATTTGTGCAGGAGCTTCATTTAGCTTTTTCAGCAATACATACACTACATCAGGGATTTATCGAGATAGTATTCCTTCTACAACAGGAGGATGTGCTCAGATTTATATTTTGCATTTAACTGTACAACCTCAACATGTTTTAAATGTAACTAAAACAGTATGTGCGAATAGTTTTTATATAGGCGGTCAAACGTTCACTGCTTCAGGATTTTATCAAATCACAATTCCCTTAGTAAGCGGTTGTGATTCACTTATAAATTTAACACTTACGCTAAATCCTATCAATACCAATATTACTGTTTCAGGTAATACGCTTACAGCATTTTCGGTGGGTACAATCACTTGGTTTGATTGTAAAAAAGATAGTATTATTACAACTGGAACAACGTTTACACCAACCGTTTCAGGAAATTATGCAGCTATAATTACAAACGGATTATGTAGCGATACCACTTCATGTTATTTCATTTATATAACACCACCATCAGGTATTGACAATTCGGTTGCTAATAATCAATGGATAAAACTTTATCCAAATCCTGCATCACAAGAAGATGTAACGCTTTCAATTGATTGTAGTACTTGCAAAGAAATTAAATTTGAATTAATGGATATGAGTGGAAGAATACTTAGAACAGAAGATTTAACCAACAAAAAACTATTTACTATCAAAAGAGAAACAATAGCATCAGGTATTTATTTTGTGAGATTAACAAATGAAAATGGTAAGCAATCAATGAAAAAATTAGTTTGGGAATAACACAATCAAACTAAAAGTATAGAATAAAAAAATCCCGAAGTATTCACTTCGGGATTTTTTTATTTTGAATTATAATTTAAATTGAACCTCAATGGTACTTCCGTTATTTGAATAAATAATTAAGTCAGCTAATTGATTCATCAAAAAAACGCCTCTGCCAGTTGGGCATTCAATATTTTCAGGTAATGTAGGGTCAGGTAAATTATTATAATTAAAACCCTCTCCTTCATCACTAATTATTAGTACCAAATTATTGGCAATGTTTTCTGCCGATACACTTACTAATTTTTTTTCATCACCCTGATTGCCATGAATAATACCATTATTAACAGCTTCACCCAACACTAATTCAATATTAGCAGCTAAATCATCATTAATATCCCAATTTGCCCTAAGTTGTTCAATAAAGGGATAAATAAGTTTAAAATTTTCAGGCGATGATGGAATTTGTAGTGTAATTTTTTCAGTTTCGATAAGCATAAAAATTGGTTGAAAAAAAATAAATTGGTTTTTATACGCTCATCAGTTATTAATGTTTCAAAAAAAATAAAAAGATTTTTTTTGAAAATTATTTTTTTGCTAACGCAATAATCTTACTTTTGCATCCGCAATTATGGTGGGTGTAGCTCAGCTGGTTAGAGCACTAGATTGTGGTTCTAGGGGTCGTGGGTTCGAACCCCATCATCCACCCCATAATAAATGGCTTTTAGTTTTCTAAAAGCCATTTGTATTTTTAATAATAAATATTAATTAAATAAATTGGTTATTCGAAAATAAGCGTTTAATATTGTGGTGTAAACGCATTGTTGTATCATCAACAGCAAATTACCAAATCACAGTTTTAAGAATTCATCTTAACATAAACTGTAATCACAATTAAATTACTGCTTCATTTACATTTCACATCACATCGTGATTTTATTATTTCAAATTTAAAAAATGACATACGACATTCTTCAGCTTAACGAGTTTTTATTGCCCGAATTGCATGATATTGCTATTCAAATCGGATTAAAGGATTATCAGAAATTAGAAAAAAATGATTTGATTTATAAAATAATTGATCAACAAGCATTGAATGCAAAATCGGGATTAGCTCTTGAAAAAAAGCCCCGAACTCGAAAGCCTGCAGCTGAAAAACCAATTGCTTCAAGTGTTGGAACAGCAGCACCTAAAGTTGAGGCAACTAATGATGAAAATAACCCGACACCAGAACCGATAAAGGAAAAGCCTAAACGTAAGAAAATTGAGATAGCCAATACACAAGATGTTGCTCAACAAAAAAATATTGAGATTGAAAAAACTATCAACGAAGTGGGTAAGCCTTCTAAAACAATTGAACCAAAAGTTGAGAATAAACCTGCAACTGAAAACTCAAGTACTGAACCAATAGTTGATGTTCAGATATCTGTATCTCAAGCGCCTCAACCTCAATTACCAAATCCACATCATCAACATCGCCAAAATCAACATCAACAGAGTAATAATTCACAAAATAATCCTACACAGCTTCAGCGTAGCCAACAGCCTCGATTAAGCTCATTCAATGTTGAGTTAGAAGGAATGATACCAGGCGAAGGCGTATTAGAAATGATGCCTGAAGGGTATGGTTTTTTAAGAAGCGCTGATTACAATTACTTAAATTCACCTGATGATATTTATGTATCTCCATCTCAAATAAAATTATTTGGTTTGAAAACAGGTGATACTGTTGTAGGTACAATTCGTCCGCCAAAAGAAGGTGAAAAATATTTTGCTTTATTAAAGGTTGAATCTATCAATGGTAAATCACCTGAAGAAGTTCGTGACCGAGTTCCGTTCGATTATTTAACACCTATGTTCCCTAATGAAAAACTTAATTTGTGTTATGATGGTGGAAGCTACAGCACAAGATTAATGGATTTATTCACCCCAATTGGTAAAGGTCAACGTGGATTAATTGTAGCACAACCAAAAGTAGGTAAAACAGTTTTGTTGAAAGAGGTGGCTAATGCAATTGCAAAAAATCATCCCGAAGTTTATTTAATAGTATTATTAATTGATGAACGCCCAGAGGAAGTGACTGATATGGAACGCAGCGTAAATGCTGAAGTAATTGCATCAACATTTGATGAACCAGCTGATAAACACGTAAAGGTTTCAAGTATTGTTTTACAAAAGGCAAAACGTTTGGTAGAATGTGGACATGATGTAATGATTTTGTTAGATAGTATTACCAGATTAGCACGTGCTCATAACACCGTAGCACCTTCATCAGGTAAAGTATTAAGCGGTGGTGTTGAAGCTACTGCATTGTTAAAACCAAAACAGTTTTTTGGAGCTGCTCGTAAAATTGAAAAAGGCGGTTCATTAACTATTTTAGCTACTGCATTGATTGAAACAGGTAGCAAAATGGATGAAGTAATTTTTGAAGAATTTAAAGGAACTGGTAATATGGAATTATTGTTAGATAGAAAATTAGCTAACCGCCGCATATTCCCTGCTATGGATGCAATTGGAAGTAGCACACGTAGAGAAGATTTATTATTAGATAGGGAAACATTACAACGTATGTGGATTTTAAGAAACCACTTAGCTGATATGAAAGCTGAAGAATCAATGGACTTATTATTGAAACACATGAGAGGAACAAAAACCAATGAAGAGTTTATTATCAGTATGAATGGATAATAGAATAATACAGATTACGTTTTCAATATAGTCCATCCCGAAGAAATCGGGACGTTTCACTCATTTGTACTATATTCAAACTGTATCGGCATTTACTACTTCACAACTCCAAAATAGTTTGGACTATTTTGTTGTTGGAATTGGTATAAGTTATGATTTAACAATGCCTAAATCACGAAACATTTGAAATAATTGTTCACGTTTGAATGGTTTTGGAAGAAAGTAATTCATACCAGCAAGATCAACCTTCTTTCTATCTTCATCAGTAACACCAGCTGTATGACCAACAATAGGCACCTTAGCATAATAATCATTAATTTGCCTTATTCGTTTACAAACTTCTGTTCCATCCATATCAGGCATTTTCATATCTAAAATAATTACGTCATACTCAAATCGGTTCGCCATACTAATAGCTGCAATACCATTATCAACACATTCGGCAGTTGCGTTTAAATAAACTTTTGAAATTACTTCTTTAAGAAGTAACTGATTCAATGGGCTATCATCAACAATTAGTACCCTGAATGTATCGTTAAACACTTCTTGCTCATTGAATACTTTATTAACTGGCTCAGCATCTGTTTTTGAAAGTAAAATGTTGTAAGGAATACAAAATGAAAAAATACTACCACCACCTTGGTTTGGCGTTACAGCCATTGAGCCATCTTGCAGTTCAATTAATTGTTTACTGATGGATAAGCCTAAGCCTGTGCCGCCATAATGAACTGCAGTTTTAGCACTTACTTGTTTGTATCGTTCAAATATCTGTTCAAGTTTTGAACTATCAATACCAATACCTGTATCTTGAATTTGAAATTGAACCATCATTTTATGATTAAAAACTTCTAATGGTTTTACTAAAATTTTTATACTTCCTCTTTCTGTAAATTTTAAAGCATTACCAATTAAATTTACTAATACTTGATTTAATCTGAATGAATCACCAATCAATTTGGTATTAATTTCTTTTGAAACACTTAATGAAAAAATTAAGTTTTTTGCTTTTGCTTGAAGTGTAAACATCTGAAATGTTTTTTTCATTTCATTTTCTAAATCAAATTCATCTTTGTTGAATACAATTTTGCCAGCTTCAATTTTGCTTAAATCTAAAATTTCATTGATGATATGAAGCATATTTTCGCTTGCCTGCTTTATGGTATTCACATAAGTTAAATCAGTGCCTGATAAAGTATCAGAATAGGATAATAAATCAGCAAAACCAAACACAGCATTCATTGGCGTTCTAATTTCATGACTCATATTACTTAAAAAATTTGATTTTGCTGCTGAAGCTTGTTCTGCTAATTCTTTTTCACGAGTAATTTGTGAAATTTGATTAGTGATTTGCAGCTTTTGAATTTTATAAGTATTTTCTTCTTCTAAAAATTTTTCTTTTAGCTCACGATACGCAAACAAACTTTGGTAAGCTTTTTCAAATTCACCCATTTGCTTATATATATCTGAGTACAAAAAGTAAATTTCAATTTTCTCTTCTTTCAAATTAAGCTCTTCACAAATTTTAAAGGCGTAAGACAATTGTTCTAATGCATTATTGAAATCTTTACGAAGTGTAAACATTTCAGCAAACCCTTTGTAATTAAACACCCTAGCCACTTTCATATCGCTTTCAATAGCAATTTTCATGCTATTATGAAAATGCATATTCGCATCATCTAATTTTAACTCCTTTAGTGCAATTAATCCTAAATATAAATTAGCTCGGCAACTATTTGTTTTGTCATCTATTTTTATCGAGTTATCAAGCGATTCAACAAAGTATATTTTTGCTTCATCATAAATGCCAATTGTGAATAAACCAACACCAATTATATTAGCTGCATTGCACAAATTCAGCAAATCATGAGTTTCTTCAAAAAAACTTTTCGATCTTTTTAAGTAAGCAATTCCGGTTTGGTGATTTTTAGTTCTAAGATAAATTACACCAATATTCATGATGATTACATTGAGCTTATTTAACTCCGATGTTTTTGAATAAATCTGATAGGCATCAGTATAAAAAATCAATGCTTTTTCAATGTCGCCCAATTGATTGAACAGATTTCCTAAATTATTTAAAACTGTACCCTTTAAAATGGTGTTCA
>JBDKJJ010000165.1:0-2657 GCA_039796635.1 Bacteroidota bacterium | reverse complement strand
CAATTTAGAAAGCAGAAAAAAGTAAACTTGGTAGATGAATTTCCTGCTCAAACTAAAATTGTAAACGAACATAAATCGGGCTTGAAAGAAACATTGGATAAAGCTTTGAACACGTTGCCCGAAGTTCAGAAATCATGTGTTTTATTAAGAGATTATGAAGGCTATGATTATAAAGAAATAGGAGAGATTTTGAGTTTGAATGAATCGCAGGTGAAGGTTTATATTTTTAGAGCAAGGCAAACATTGAAAAATTATTTAGTAAGCATCGAAACAGTTTTATAAAATGAATATCAACAGAAATAATTACGAAGAATATTTTATCAACTACATCGAGAATGAGTTGACAGCTGCCGAACGTAAGGCTGTTGAGGATTTTGTTGAAGCAAATGCTGATTTAAAAAGTGAGTTAGAATTATTTGAATCAACAAAATTGGAAGCTGATAATAGAATTGTTTTTAAAGGAAAAGAGGAATTAATTAAAAAGGAAGAAACAAAAATTATTGTTTGGAAGTGGAGTTTGAATATGTGGTCGATAGCAGCAATGTTGGTATTAGCAGTGGGCACAGGTTGGTGGATGTTTCAGTCATCAGTTGATAATCATCAATTATCATCAACAAGCGAAACGCAAAAAATAGATAGTTTGATAAACTCAAAATCAGAAATCAAAAATCAAAAAGAAGAAATACAGGTAGTAGAAAAAAAAGCAATAGCAAAAGAAGTTGTAATTAAGAAGATAGAGTCAATCAAAATCAATGAACATAGGGATTTTATTGCGGAACTAATACTACCGAAATTAGATTCGTCTTACAAGCAAATTATTGCAAATGTTAATTTACAAACCTCAAAAGATTCAACTGAAATTATGATTGCACATCAAGATAAAATTGAAAATAATGCTGAAGGAAATAGTTCAGCGAATGCGATTGCAACTGCTAAATCAGAAGAAAAAATTTTAGCTCAAGTGCCTTTGAAAACCAATAAAACACAACGTCAGGTTATAAAAGCATTGGCTTGGTTAGGCGGAAAACTATCAGGCAAAGAAACCACAGATGGCAATTTCAATATTGATTTGGGGTTTGCAGAAATCAATCATAAAGAAGCATTAGCAAAAAATTAAATTTTGAAACTTGAAAATGAATGGTACCTCATGGATAGTTTCTAATCATATAATCAAACAAAAAATAAAACATTTAAAAATTATATAGCATGAAAAATCTTTTCACAATTGTAGCTGTAAGCCTATTGGGTTTAACCGCAAAAGCAAATGTTGCCGATAGTATAAAACATAAGCCAGGGATTCAATCAGTTGAAATATTGATTGATAAAAAAGTAAGAGATACCACTTATACAAGAAATGATACCACTGTAATCAGATTTGGACATTTAAAAATAAGAGTAAATCCAAAGGATATTCAAGTATCAACTGATAGTAGCAAACACAAAATCAAGAAACCAAAAAACATTGAAAACAATTGGTTAGGGCTTGATATGGGGCTATGCAATTTTCAAACCATGAGCAGTGCAGTAGCTCAAAATAACCCTAATACACCATTTAGTTTGCGTCAATCAAAATGTATAAACGTGAAATTGTATTTAATTGAACAACGCATAAATTTGGTTCAGCACAAATTAAATTTTAGATGGGGCGCTGGCTTAACTTGGAACAATTACAGATTTAATAATGCTCAAAATGTAAGTTTGTATACTGATAAAACAGATGGCACCATGTTTACAAAAATGGATTCAGTAAAATTTACAAAAAATAAATTTGTGAATAAATATGTTTCAGTGCCTTTAATGCTTGAATTAAAATTAGGAAAAAATGATAGTTGGAAAGCATTTAGGTTAGCGGCAGGAATAGAGGCTAACTTAATGATAGATGCTTGGCAAAAACAAATCAGCGGCGAACGTGGTAAACAAAAACGTAATGATGGCGATTATAATCTTACTCAATTTCCATTAAATTATATTGTAAGGTTGGGTGTTGGTAAATTGAATTTTTATGGTACTTATGCTATGTCGCCTATGTTTAATACATCACAACAAAACAATCATTATATGCCTAAAATGTATCCTTGGGCAATTGGTATTCAGTTAAATGGTTTGTAAAAACTGTTTCAACAAAAAGCCCTGATAAAATTTTATCGGGGCTTTTTGTTGGAATTGAATTTACCTAAACAAATCAGTTAAATTAATCTCTAATGCGTTTGCAATTTCAACTAAATAGTCAATGGAAGGATTGGTTTGCGCCTTTTCAAATTTGTGAATGTTTTGTCTGTCCTTGTCTGTAAGCCGAGCCAATTCTGATTGACTAATTCCTTTTTCTTTTCTTATAGCAACTACATTTGAAGCAATCTTCTTAATGAGCTTTGATTTATCTATTGGTTGCCATTTCATGTATCGATAATGAATGATTTTGAATACTAAATTTCAGAAAAGCATTTTCTAAAACAATTTATTACAAAAAATTACCGATTAGAATAATTCTTTAATATCAATTGAAAGCGCCTTACAAATTTTGAAAATCGTTTTTAATGATGCACTAATTTCACCCCTCTCAATTCGTCCCACTTGATTATCGGCAATACCAGCTTTCCATGCCAATTGTTCTTGAGTAAACTCAGCATTTTTTCTAGCTTTTGAAAGCTTTACCCCAA
>JBDKJJ010000164.1:0-5065 GCA_039796635.1 Bacteroidota bacterium | reverse complement strand
ACGATGTACATAAATGCTCCCCAAATTAGCCCAACCTTCCACCAACTTAATGAAGATGTTTTAGATTTAATTTTATTTATAATCATCATGACGTTTTTTAATAATTAACTAAATGAAGCCGTATTTTCTCATGCAAATACATTTTCAAAAATAAAAAACTATTGCTAATTGATACATTAATTTGTATTGTGATTTCAGATTTTTTTTGTACTTATAAATATTGAAATGGAAAACGAATATCCTAATAATAGCCCAAAAAAAAATTTAGTTACTGAGCCAATTACTATTTTCCAAAAGCAAGATGCTGATAATAATCATCAATTAGAAGAAGCTTTGAAACGAACAGATATGGAGAAGTTTCAGTACTTGATGAAATTAGTTAAAACTCAACGAATGATGCAAAAAATGAGCATCAGCCACAAGCCTTAATTACAATGGATATATTGGATGAAGATATTTTATCATTGTGGTTTTATCTTGAAAAACACAAGGTGAAATTTATTATGATTGGTGAGATAGCCGCTAATTTTCATGGATTTATTCAATTTACCGGAAAATTTGAAATTTGGTTAAAAGACATTTTAGAAAACAGAAAAAATCTGCGAACCGCCTTACATGAATATGGATTACCAGATATGGAATCATTAGAAACATTAGATTTTGTGCCTGGTTGGTCAAGTATTATGTTGATTGATGGCTACGAATTAGATATACTTACCGAAGTAAAAGGCTTAGAAAATATTCCGTTTGACGAGTGTTTTAATTTAGCTTCAATTGCAAAATTGAACGACACAAAAGTTCCATTTTTGCATATCAATCATTTGATTAGAAGCAAGCAAGCCACAGCCCGACCAAAAGATTTGTTGGATATAATTGAATTAGAAAAAATAAGAAATCATAGAAACAAATAAATTTTCTTACTTTAAGTTAAATAACAATTTAAAATAAAAACTTGGTCTTTTAAATTGTTCACGTACTTCTAAATTTTCAAACATATTTATTAAAGTATCTTGTAAAAGCTTGCTGCGGTTGGCTTTTCGTACTATCCAATTAAACAACCATTTATTATTTACTAATTGTTGCAAGCGGTAACTTAATTGCAATTCATCACCTAATGACTTATTAATTGCCGCATCATAATTTTTGATTTCAGCAGCTGTAAAATTATTTTTTGTTATACAATCTAATGCTTGTATAGCAGCCAATTTTCCGCTTAGCATCGCATTGCCAACCCCTTCGCCAGTAAATGGGTCAATTAATGAAGCTGCATCACCTACCAACATAAATCTTTCACCACTAATATTTCTTTTTTTACTTCCCAAAGGCAAACCATAGCCTTTTATATCATCTATCAATTCAGCATTTTTAAATCGTTCTTTTAATATTGGATTAGTTTCAATAATGTTCAACATTTCTTTTTTCAAATTTATTTTTCGGTTACTTACATGGTCGCTACGCATTCCTACACCTACATTTGCAGTACCATCAGGCAATGGAAAAATCCAAAAATATCCTGGCAAAAATTCTTTTAAAAAATGAAGTTCAATAAAATTATATTCGCTTAATCCTTCAATACCTTTATAATAAGCACGTAAGCCAGCGCAATAATGTGGGTGCACTACTTCCATCTTCCCTATTTTTTTACTGAATTGTGAATGAGCTCCGTTGGCAGCAATTACCAAATCAGCTTGGCATTCAAAACTGCTATTATTATTTTTCAAAATCCACTTATCATTTATCAATTCAAACGAATTAATATCCGTTTCTTCATACAAGTGAATCAATGGCTGTTGTTTAACCTCATCAATTAAAAAATTATCAAAATCAATGCGTTTAGCAACAAAGCCTGATGTAGTTTTATTGGTTTTAAAATCTTTTTTGAATGGCAATTTTATTGATTCCAAATTAGGTGCTACAAACTCAACCCCATAGCATGGCACTTGCACATTCATTTTTTCAAAAGATGAAATCAATTCAGGATTAATTTCACGTAATCTATCTAGCACTTTTCCGCTTAATGCATCACCACAAATTTTATCTCTAGGGAATTTAGCTTTATCTACCAAAACACACTCCACTCCGGCTTTTGCCAAATACAAAGCAGTGGCTGCTCCACCTGGACCAGCACCCATAATTAATACCTTTGTTTCAACTTTTATCATTTTTCAAATCTACATTTTAATGCAAATAACATAACTTGTAATTAGGTAGTCAATGAAAAGTTGAAAAATATTCAAAATATATTCACCACAAACACAAATGAATTTTGTTTTTTTGTAGAAATAATTAAGGATGAAAACAATAATTGAACAAGCTTGGGAAAATAGAGAATTGCTTCAACAAAAAGAAACCATAGATGCTATTGAACATATTATTGAAGAATTAGACAAAGGCAGAATACGTGTAGCAGAGCCAACTACCGAAGGTTGGAAAGTGAATGATTGGATAAAAAAAGCGGTGATTATGTACTTTCCTATTCGTAAAATGGAAACATGGAATGCTGGTAAAATGGAGTTTTATGATAAAATGGAACTCAAGAAAAATTTTGCTGAACAAGGTGTAAGAGTAGTGCCACATGCGGTTGCAAGATATGGAGCTTATTTAGCAAAAGGCGTAATCATGATGCCTTCGTATGTAAATATTGGTGCTTATGTTGATGAAGGAACAATGGTAGATACATGGGCTACCGTAGGCAGTTGTGCTCAAATTGGCAAACATGTACATTTAAGCGGCGGTGTAGGAATTGGTGGAGTATTAGAGCCTGTTCAAGCAGCTCCTGTTATTATTGAAGATAATGCATTTATTGGTTCACGTTGCATTGTGGTTGAAGGTGTAAGAGTAGGCAAAGAAGCAGTTTTAGGAGCAAACGTTGTGCTTACTGCATCTACCAAAATAATTGATGTTACTGGTAATTCACCAATTGAATACAAAGGTTATGTACCTGAAAGAAGTGTAGTAATTCCTGGCAGCTATACCAAAAAATATCCTGCTGGTGAATATCAAGTACCTTGTGCATTAATCATCGGACAAAGAAAAGAATCAACAGATAAAAAAACAGCATTGAACGATGCTTTAAGAGATTACGGGGTTAGTGCATAGAATGAAAAATATTTTTTATTTCTATAAATAAATTTTCAATAAACCAATATATCAATAAAAATGTGTGGCATAGCAGGATATTTTTCAACTCATAAATCTTATGAAAAAAATGAATTAGAAAACATAACTAATTCAATGCCTCATCGTGGACCAGATGCTGCTGGATTTTATTGGAATGAAAACCAAACTTGTGGTTTGGGGCATAGAAGATTAAGCATTATTGATTTAAGCACATCCGCAAATCAGCCAATGCACAGCCATTGCGGAAGATATGTGATGGTATTTAATGGTGAAGTATTTAATTATCAGCAAATAGCTGATGAATTGCAAAAAGAACACTTTAAAAAATTTGGGAGTAAAATTCAATTCAATACTCATTCAGATACTGAAGTTATTTTAGAAGCATTTTGTTGTTGGGGAAATGAATTTGTGAATCGCTTAAATGGAATGTTTGCCATTATTATTTATGATACTCAAACACATAAGCTTTTCATTTATCGTGATAGATTAGGTGTAAAGCCAATTTATTATTTTTTAAAAAATGAAGTGTTTGTTTTTGGTTCTGAATTAAAAGCAATACTTCAGTTTTCAGAAACAAAAAACTTTACAGATATTGATAATGAAGCACTAAATCAATATTTACACATTGGCTACATTGCTGAACCATTAAGCATTTACAAGCATATTAAAAAATTTCCTGCTGGTGCATTTGCAGAAATAGAAAAAGGAAAATTTGATATAAAATTTTATTGGAAAGCAGAAGAAAAAATTGAAACTTCCATTCATCATAATTTTATTGACACCAAATTAGAATTGAAAAATTTATTGTTAGATTCAGTAAAATTAAGGATGATTAGTGATGTGCCATTTGGTACATTTTTAAGCGGAGGTATTGATAGCAGCTTAGTTACAGCAATGGCTCAACATAATTCATCAGTACCTATTAAAACATTTTCAATTGGATTTAAAGAAGCAAAATTCAATGAAAGTAATTATGCAAAACAAGTTTCAAATCATTTAAAAACCGAACATCATGAATTTATAGTGGGCGAAAAAGATGCTATGGAATTGGTTTCAAAAATTACAGAAGCCTATGACGAACCATTTGCTGACTCATCTGCATTGCCTACTATGCTAGTTTCAAAATTAGCAAAACAAAATGTTACTATGACTTTAAGCGGTGATGGAGGCGATGAATTAATGATGGGATATGGAATGTATAATTGGGCTAATAGATTGAACAATCCGTTAGTTAGTACTTTCAGAAAGCCTGCTGCAATGGCGATGAAACTTATGGATTCAAAATATAAACGTGTTGCTGAATTATTAAACTATGATGAGAAAAAATATTTACATGGACATATTTTTTCTCAAGAACAATACATGTTTAGCCGAAATGAAGTAAAGAAATTAGTTGCCAATAATCATCAAAGCAATTTCACTTTCGATTATCATTTTAATACGAAAAGAAAATTATCAGCCGCCGAACAACAAGCTTTGTTTGATATTAAATATTATTTAAAAGATGATTTATTAGTCAAGGTAGATAGAGCAAGTATGCAATATTCTTTAGAAACTCGTACTCCATTTTTAGATTATAGAGTAGTTGAATTTTGTTTGAACATCAGCGAAAAACTCAAAATGAATAATGGAGTACAAAAATTTATGTTGAAAGAAATTTTATATGATTTTGTACCTAAAGAAATATTTGATAGACCCAAATGGGGATTCTCAATCCCTTTAATTAATTGGCTAAAATCTGATTTAAAGTATTTGATTGATGATTACTTAAATGAAAAAATAATTAATGAATCGGGCTTAGTGAATTATGCTGTAGTAGATGATTTGAAACTAAAATTTAATAGTGGTAAATTCGATTATTTATATAACCGACTTTGGCTGTTAATTGTATTACACATGTGGAAGAAAAAATAATTTATTTAGTAATCGTAATTGATTCTGACTG
>JBDKJJ010000163.1:0-5043 GCA_039796635.1 Bacteroidota bacterium | reverse complement strand
GATAAGGTGTGCATTCATCAAAAGCCATAATTATATCAGCTCCAATTTTACGTTGAACATCCATCACATTTTCAGGAGTAAAAGTATGACGGCTACCATCAATATGTGATTGAAAAGTAGCACCTTCTTCTTTTAGCTTTCGGCGATGAGCCAATGAATACACTTGATAACCGCCACTATCAGTGAGTATTGGGCGATTCCAATTCATAAATTTATGCAAGCCGCCGGCTTGTTGCAAAATATCGGTGCCTGGTCGCAGATATAAATGATACGTATTTCCTAAAATTATTTGAGCATTGATAATATCTTTTAAGCTGCTTTGTTCAACTGCTTTTACAGTTCCAACTGTACCCACAGGCATAAAAATAGGTGTTTCAATTTTGCCATGATCAGTTTCAACAATGCCAGCTCTGGCTTTGCTTTTACTATCAACATTAAGTAGTGTAAATTTCATGATTTATAAAATAGTTTGCGAAGGTATCAAAATTTAGTTTTGCTTCATGAATTCAATTGATTGGAATATGGTTTTATGGGGTTTGTTATATGCTTTTTTTGCAATAACAAGCATTCAGGTTTTATATTATCTTATTTTTTTTAGCCGATTTATTTTTGTAAAAAAGAAAAAAGCAAATGATGGAAATGCACAGCCCGTAACTATTATCATTTGTGCAAAAAATGAATTAGAAAATCTTCAAAAAAACCTTCCATCTATTTTAGAGCAAAACTATCCTAGTTACGAAGTAATTGTTGTGAATGACAATTCGCAAGATGGAAGTAATGATTTTTTAAGCCATTTAAAAATTCAATATCCTCATCTAAAAGTAATTGATATTCTGCAAGAATCAAGAACATTTAAAGGCAAAAGATTGGCTTTGGGCTTAGGTTTGAAAGGTGCTAAGCACGAATGGTGTTTATTAACTGATGCTGATTGTGCACCAGCAGGTAGCAATTGGTTATATCAAATGCAACGCAATTTTAAATCGAATAAAGATATTGTTTTAGGATATGCTCCGTATTACAAAAAAAATGGGTTTCTAAATAAATGTATTCGTTTTGAAACTTTTTTTACAGCTTTTCAGTATATCAATTTTTCTTTAAGTGGTTTGCCATACATGGGTGTGGGTAGAAATATGGCTTATCGGCAAAAATTATATTTCGATAATAAGGGTTATATCTCAACATCAAACACTGTTTCAGGCGATGATGATTTATTTATCAATAAAGTAGCAAGTGGTAAAAATACTTGTGTTGAAATTGATTCAGCTACATTTATGTATTCAGAACCAAAAACAAATTGGACAAGTTGGATGCACCAAAAAAGCCGACACATTAGCACAGGAAAAAAATACAAAAGTGGTCATCAATTTTTATTAGGATTACAAACACTTACACATTTCTTGTTTTATGTTTTATTGATATTGCTGTTAGTGCTTAAGTTTCAGTGGATGTTAGTTTTAATTGCATTTGGCGTAAGATTTTTAATTCAAGCTATTGATTTTGCAGTATCCATGCGAAAATTAAAAGAAGCAGATTTATTTTGGCTATTTCCTTTATTTGATGTTTTGTTGTTAGTTTATAACATTACTTTGATTCCTTCAATGATAAAAAAACCTAATACACAATGGAGATAAATCCAAATTTTTCCGACCGTGCAAAAGAGGACTTTGAGTTGATACAAGCAGCTTTAAATGGCTCATCGCAGGCGTATGAAAAAATATTAGGCCGATATAAAGATGCTGTATTTTTCATGTTACTTAAAATGGTTCATAATCGTGATGATGCCGAAGATATTACTATTGAAACCTTCGGAAAGGTTTTTAATAGATTAGATAAATATAAATCCGATTATGCATTTAGTACATGGTTATATCGCATTGCAACAAATAATGCAATAGATTTTATCAGAAAAAAAAGAATTGAAACATTGTCCATTCATTCACCAATGAACGATGAAAATGATAAAGACTTTTCACATAATATTCCATCTGAATCACCTGACCCTGAAGAAGTTTATATCAAAAAACAACGTGCTGATAACCTACGAATAACATTAAGCAAATTAAATGTAAAATATCGAACGCTTATTGAAAAACGTTATTTTGAAGAATTAAGCTATGAAGAAATTTCAAATGAAATGAACTTGCCTATAGGCACTGTGAAAGCTCAACTTTTCAGAGCTAAAGAACTACTATATGCAATTTTGAAAAGCCCACATCATTAATTTTTGAATTGATTGCAACCCTTCTGCTAATTCAATCATCTATTACCATTCCATTTAACAATATTTTATGAGGTGAAACTATTTTTTGGTTTAACTTCGTCAACTATTTCTTAAAATAAAAACATGAAATTCTTTACTTCTTTTCTGCTCATTTTTGCTTCTTTTTTTAGTTTATCAAAAAATGTTTCAGCACAAAACCATACTGACATCAAAGGTTTTGTTTATGATAAAAACACTGGTGAAGCAGTTATTTTCACAAGTGTGTATTTAGCTAATACAAAGTATGGCTGCCAAACTGATATTAATGGTTATTATTCCATTCAAAATGTTCCATTCGGAAAATATACATTAATGGTAACAGCTATTGGGTTTGATTCAGCAGTTTACGAAATTGATTTGAAGAATGCTGAAATCTATAATCAGAAAATTTTCATTTCAAAAAAACCACGAAATTTAAGACAGGTGAAAATTTCAGCTAAAAAAAATAGTGCGCTAACTGAAGTTCAAATTGGGCAAATTACTGTTACTCCAAATCAAATCAAGCAATTACCAAGCGTAGGTGGTGAGCCTGACTTAGCTCAATATTTACAAATCATTCCGGGTATTGTAAGCTCAGGTGATCAAGGCGGACAGCTTTATATAAGAGGTGGTGCGCCTGTTCAAAACAAAATTTTATTAGATGGTATGACCATTTATAATCCGTTTCACTCATTAGGTTTGTTTTCAGTTTTTGAAACTGATATTATGAAAAATGCAGAAGTAAAAACTGCTGGATTTAATTCAGACTATGGTGGAGCTACATCAGCTATTATTGATGTAACTACTCGTGATGGAAACAGAAAACGAACTTCAGGAAAAATATCAAGCAATACTTTTGCAAGCAAAATTATTTTAGAAGGTCCACTAAAAAAATTGGATGAAAACAGCGGCGGTAGCTCGTCATTTATAGTAACTGCAAAATCAAGCTATTTAGATAAATCATCAAAAATATTTTATCCTTATGCTGATACTAACAATGTTGGTTTGCCTTACAGATTTACAGACTTATACGGTAAGTTATCTTTCAATAGCAACTCAGGTAGCAAATTAAATTTGTTTGGATTCAATTTTACAGATGGAGCAAAATATGCTATTGCTGATTATAGTTGGAAAGCTTATGGTGGAGGTTTAAATTTCATTATTTCTCCTAATAATTCAACAAGTTTAATAAAAGGATTTGTTGCTACTTCGCAATACGGATTAAAATTAAAAGAAGCTGATACTTTACCCCGTGAAAGTAGTATTGGCGGCACTAACATGGGATTAGACTTTGGCTACTTATTAGCCAATAATAGCAATTTAAATTTAGGTATTGAGTTGAACAGCTACACTACTACTTATAGTTTTTATAATATTTTAAAATATAAAATTGGTAATGGTGAAGATCAAAACACAACTGAAATAAATACTTATGCTAAGTATAAGCAAGTGATTGGTAAATTTGTAATTGAACCTGGTTTAAGATTACCATTTTATACTTCTTATTTTTTAATGCAAATTGAACCAAGATTAGGTGTAAAATATAACGCTACAAAGTCACTTCGATTTAAAGGTGCTGCAGGTAAATATTCTCAAAATTTGCTAAGTACAAAAAGTGATAAAGATATTGTAAACCTATTCACAGGCTTCATTTCAGGGCCTGATGAAGAGTTAAAAACTACTGAAGGTAAAGAAGCAAAAAACAAATTGCAACGTGCTTGGCATTTAGTAGGTGGTGTTGAGTGGGATGCATTAAAAGGGCTTGAATTAAGCTTTGAATCTTATTACAAAAACTACACACAGTTAATAAACATAAGCCGAGATAAAATAAAAGTTCAAGACCCAAATTTTGTTGTTGAATCAGGCAATGCTTACGGTTTCGACTTCCTAACTAAATATGAATACAAAAAATTATACATCTGGGTAGCCTACTCAATTGCATTTACTAACAGATACGATGGTACAAAAAATGCCGATGGCTCTAAATATTACTATGCCCCATCATTTGATAGACGTCATAACTTAAACTCATTATTATCCTACACATTCGGGAAAGATTTAAATTGGGAATTTGGAACTCGATATAATTTCGGAAGCGGATTTCCATTCACTTTAACTCAAGGATTTTTTGAACAACAATACTTTCAAGGCGCTTTAACAAGTAATTACGTTACTAGCCAAGGGCAGTTAGGCATATTATATGATTCCAAATTAAATGGTGGAAGATTGCCGAATTTTCATCGAGTTGATGTATCATTAAAAAGGAAATTCTTCTTTGGAAAAAATAGCATTTTGGAAGCTAACATTAGTGTAAGCAATGCTTTAAACCGTCCGAATATTTTTTATTATGACAGAGTAAATTCAAGAAGAATAAATCAACTTCCTATATTACCAGCTATCGGGTTTAATTATACTTTCTAAAAAAAATGAATTTCAATAGCTTACAAAACAAAGTGATTATCATCACTGGTGCATCATCAGGCATTGGTTTAGCAAGCGCTATTTTTGCCTTACAAAATAAAGCTAAAGTAGTTTTAGCAGCTAGAAAAACAGATCATGTAAAAGGCATTTTAAATCAAAATAATTTTGAAGAACAAAGTTTTTTAATTGTACCTACAGATGTTTCAGATGAAGAAAGTTGTAAAAAGTTAATTGAAAAAACAATTGAAAAATTTGGGAGCATTAACATACTCATCAACAACGCAGGAATTTCAATGAGGGCTACATTTAAAGATGTTGATGTTAGCGTTTTACAACAATTAATGAATGTTAATTTTTGGGGAACAGTTTATTGTACAAAATAT
>JBDKJJ010000162.1:0-13470 GCA_039796635.1 Bacteroidota bacterium | reverse complement strand
ACATTCAAACAAATAAAGCAGGGTTGATGTTTGATGATTTACGTTTTGAAGATTACTATGAAGGTATATCAGAAATAAAAAATAATAATATGATTTCAATTTCTCCCAATCCTGTCTCAGAAAAATTGAGTATTCACACAACAAAAATCAACCCTAAACAAACAATCCAAATTTTTAATTATCTAGGTAAGGTTTTCTATGAAGATTCAAGTTTTATTGGTGATAGCATTAATACTCTGCAATTCCCTAATGGAATTTACTTCTTAAAATATTCTGACACAAGTAATTTCTGTATAAGAAAATTTGTAGTACAACATCAATGATACAATTACCTTAAATCATCTTATTTAATATTTTAAGAGTCTATTTCTTACATTACTTTAATTAAAACAATATGGCACAAATTAATCCTTACATTCATTTTAACGGAAATGCGGAAGAAGCATTTACATTTTACAAATCAGCTTTTGGTGGTGAGTTTGAAAGAGTTGTTCGTTTTAAAGATATGGCTTTTGAAGGCAGTATTGCAACTGACGAAGAAGCAAACAAAATAATGCATATTGCCTTGCCAATTGGTAATCATAGTTTATTGATGGGAAGTGATACGCCTGAGCAAATGGGCAAACATAATATAATGGAAACCAGAAGCAAGATTTCAATCAGTGCTGAAAGTAAAGAAGAAGCCGATAAATTGTTTTATGGGCTTTCAAAAGATGGACAAGTAGAAATGCCAATTGCTGAAAGTCCATGGGGTTCGTACTTTGCCATGTTTCGTGATAAGTTTGGTATTGAATGGATGATTGATTTTGATTCAAGATCTCAAAAATAATTTGTCATAAATTCTTATAAGTTGAAAAATGATTTTAATTAACTATTAAGTTAGAACTATTTCTTTAACTGAGTTGTTTTATGGAGTAAGCATGAATTTAATTTTTCAAGGTTTGGAAATTTTGATAAGTGCCGGCTATTAAGAGCTGCAAATTAAATCGGTTGAATTTGTTTCTTATTGAAAAATGTCTGAAAAAAGAACTTAAAAAATTTATTCTTCAAATTATTTGATTTTAGTGCAAAAAAAAAACATCATTTCATTTCTATATCAATTTGTAAAACCATATTGGCTAACATTTTATAGTGCTATTTTATTAGCAGTTTTATTATCAAGTTTATCTGCATTCAGGCCATATTTAACACAAATCACTATTGATGATTATGTGCTAAAAGCCAACATGCCAATGATTACCAAAATGGCAATCATTTTATTGTTGATGCTTTTTGCTGAAACAGTTATTCGATATTTGTTTATACTTTTCACCAATTCATTGGGGCAACAAGTGATTATGGAATTACGGAATACCATCTTCAAAAAAGCTACTCATTTTAATTTGCAATATTTTGATAATACACCAGTGGGAACAGTTGTAGCCCGTACTATCACTGATGTTGAAACTATAAATGATGTTTTTTCAGAAGGAATAATTTCAGTATTGGCTGATTTGCTTTCCATCATTGCAGTGATGGCAATTATGTTTTATAGCAGTTGGCAATTAGCATTGATTACGCTCATTGTATTTCCTGTTTTATTAATTGCTACCTACTATTTTAAGGAAAGTGTAAACAAAAGTTATCAAGCTGAACGTACACAAATTTCCAACTTATATGCTTTCATTCAAGAGCATTTAAGTGGAATGAATATCATTCAAATTTTTAATTCTGAAAAACGAGAGTTTGAAAAATTTAAAACTATAAGTCAAAAATTGAATAAGGCTAACATTGCTTCAGTGTGGGCTTACAGCATTTTTTTTCCTGTTGTTGAGTTTTTGTCAGCAGCAGCATTAGCATTAATAATTTGGTGGGGATGTTCACACATGATACACCAACAAGCCACACCAGGTTTGTTGGTTGCATTTATTTCATATATCAATTTATTGTTTCGTCCGCTTCGTTCGGTGGCTGATAAATTCAACACTTTGCAACGTGGAGTAATTGCTGGTGAAAGAATAAAAAATATTTTAGAACAAGAAAATGAAATAAAAAATGAAGGAAGTATTTCAAATATTTCCATCAAAGGAAATATTGAATTTAGAAATGTTTCTTTTCATTATATTGAAGGAACACCAGTTTTGAAAAATATTTCATTTTTTATTGAACAAGGTAAAAGCCTTGCTATTGTTGGTTCAACGGGTAGTGGTAAAACTTCACTAACGCAATTGCTTTGCAGAAATTACGATTATCAGCAAGGCGTTATTTCATTAGATAATAATTCAATTGAAAAATATGATTTATCATTTTTGCGAAAAAATATTGGCGTAGTGTTACAAGATGTTTTTTTATTCAGCGGAAGTATTTTTGATAATATCACTTTGTACAATCCTGAAATTACATTACAACAAGTTGAAGATGCAGCAAAGATGATTGGTTTGCACGATTTCATCATGAAGTTGCCAAATGGATATCACCAATCGGTAATGGAACGTGGCAATACATTAAGCCTTGGTCAGCGCCAATTAATTTCATTTTTACGAGCTGTGATCTTCAATCCTGCCGTTTTAATTTTAGATGAAGCTACTTCATCAATTGAATCTGAAACTGAACAATTAATGCAACAAGCTATTCCTAAATTGCTACAAAACCGAACATCAATTATTATTGCTCATCGGCTTAGCACTATTGAAAATGCTGATAAAATTATTGTTTTAGAAAAAGGAGAAATTATTGAATCAGGAACGCATCATGAGTTATTAGCAATGAAAAATAATTATTTCAAATTGTATAATAAACAATTTACTAAAACTGAAATTGCTTAGGGTTATCGTAAAAGAGTTACATCTCCTTTCAATAAAATTGAATTATTTTTATTATCAAAACTATATTCAACTACATAAACAAAAACTCCATTTGGTTGCTGTTCATTGTTGAAATTCCCATTCCATTTTTGATAGTAATCATTTGAAGCAAAAACCAATTGTCCCCATCTATTATAAATTGAAATTTGGTATAGTTTTAATCCTTCAGGTGAATTAGTAATTCCTCCAAATTCATCATCAATGCCATCTTGGTTGGGCGTAAATGAATTAGGCATTAATACAACATCGTTACATTTTTCATCAATAAAAATTGTATCAGAAGCAATACAACCATAACTATTTTTTACTGCAACTGAATATTCACCGCCTTTAACTACTACAAAATTATTTTTTGTTGTTCCATCTTGCCAAGTAATACTTTGATAATTATTTACTGATAAAATCAAAGGTTGTTGAGCATTGCACACAAAAGTGTCATTACCAATGTTGATGTTGAATAAACCCAAAGGAGCTATGGTGGCTTTAATCGTATCATGGCATTGGTTTGAATCAGAAGCAAATAAAGTATAGGTATTGTTCGATTTTAAATTTTCAAGATAGGAATTAGTAGAGGTATAATTTTTCCATGAATATAAAATTGGAGCTGTTCCACTAATTATTTGTGTGAAAATTTTACCAACCGATTTATTGCATGAATCATTAATTGATTGACTAGATAATTTTAGCGGCGTTGAGCTTTTTACAATTACTGTATCACCAATTTTGCAATTATGTGAATCAGTAACAAGTATGAAATAATTTCCTGCACTAAGTTGATTAGCAATGTTTGAATTGTTTACACTACCTGACCATGAATATTGATAAGGCTTAGTTCCACCATTTATTTGCAGTTGGATATTCCCATTTTTTAAACCACATTTAGCATCAATTATTTGATGCGATTTTGAAAGAACAGTTGGCTGAGAAATTATAGTTTGAATTTGTGATGAACAATGGTTGGTATCAGTAACTACAATAGTATAGATAGTGGCTGATAAATTGTTTTGACTAGCACTGTTGCCCACATTGGGTGCCCAACTATAAGTTAAATTTGGTGTACCACCAGTTACATTTATGGTAGCTGCTCCGTCATTACCTCCAAAGCAACTTACATTTTTTTTATTGATTACTGACAAAGCCATTGTTCCGCCTGAATTTGGAACAAAAACGTGCATAGTGTCAATGCAATTTTTTGAATCAGATATTGTTACCAAATAATTTCCCGTTGAAATATTAGAAGCAATATTACTGCTTGAAACATTTGGAGACCATGAGTAACTATAAGTTGGAGTACCACCTGAAATATTAATGGTTGCAGCTCCATTTAACGAACTACAAATGGATGCAGTGGTTACAAATGAATGCGAAAAAATATTTGGTTTTTTTATGTGAACGTTTGCTATGATGCTACATGTATTATTTGAAGAAACTGATACTTGGTAGGTGCCAGCTATTAAATTTATTATTGAATCAATATGCTGAATTGGTGATGTATTCCAAGCAAAAGTTGTTGAAGAATTGCCGCCAACAATTATTGCTTTTGCTTTGCCATTACTTCCATTTGGGCATGTTACATTAGTAGAATCAATGGTGATTCCTAATACAGAAATTGTTTTTATTGATGTATCGCTGCCGCTACAAGTGTTGGTAGCAATTAATTGTACTTGATAAATTCCTGGTGCTGAAAAAATATGCGATGGGTTTTGTAAACTACTTGTGTTGCTTGTTCCTGAAGCTATATCGCCGAAATTCCAATTCCAAACTGTAGGACAATTTGTTGATGAATCAGTAAATGAAAATGTAGAAGTGGTGGTGCATTTATAACCAAAATTTGAAGTGAATCTCGGAGCATTTTTTATATAAATATCATCTATTCCTAATCCATCAAATGAATTGCAACTTGTACCTGCACCAAATGTAAATCGAAAAATCACGTTTGGTAAACCAGCTAAATTATTCAAACAATGTTTTGCAGTTTTCCAGCCATTACTTCCAAATCCGCCTTGGCAGCCTCCTGAAGTGCTTTGTATGTTTCCGCACCAACCTTCTTTAATAGTTGCAAGTGTGGTTAAATACGTGATATTGTTATAGTTATACCAATTGTCATTGTAGCAATCAACAGGTGTATTTATGGTTCCAACGTTGGTCCACGAACTTCCATTATTGGTTGAATATTGTAAATTTCCTCCATCAAATTTTCTTTCAGATTCCCAAAATATTTTAAACTCAATATAAGGATGAGGCAAATTAGTAAAATCAAAACAAGGGCTTTGAATCCACGACCGTTCAGCATTATTATAATTGGAACCTATTAAGCCACCTGTAACCCAACATTTTAAACCTTGTCCGGCTGAGGTGATAATTGGTTTTGAAGGTATTCCCCAGGTCCAGTCATTGTTTGTTCCACCTGTTGTCCATCCACCAACTGAAGTTTCAAAATTTTCATTATATGGAAAAATACTTATGCATTGTGCATTTGATTGAATTGAAAGAATCAAGCAAATCAGAAAATAATAATATTTTTTAAGAGAATTCAATTTTAAATTGTATCCACCAAAGTTCGGGAAAATGGTTGGCAAAATTATGAGGCTGCGTTAATAAATTATAATTTTTTTAGGAATTGATTTTATTTACAAATTCGCAACTAATTAATACAAAATTCAATTTTATTTTAATATACAAAATCTGAGGATTATTCAGTTTTAGTATGCTCAACTTTATTGTATATTCATAAAACATTTACAATAAAAGTTTTGGTTTGAATATATTTGCTACTGAAAAAAAAACAACATGCTTTCAAGTTTACGAATTTTGAATTATGCTTTAATTAATCATCTCGAGATTAATTTTTCAAACCACTTAACAATTATAACTGGTGAAACTGGGGCTGGAAAGTCAATTATGTTAGGCGCTTTAGGATTATTGCTTGGTGAACGAGCTGATGTAGAAGTGCTTTATGATAAAGAAAAAAAGTGCATTGTTGAAGGTGATTTTGATATCACTAAATTAGGATTGCAAGATTTTTTTGAAACGAATGATTTAGAGTATGACGGACATTGTATTATAAGAAGAGAAATTGCTACATCGGGTAAATCAAGAGGTTTTATTAATGATACGCCTGTTACACTTCAAGTTTTAAAATCATTAGGTGAACAGTTGATGGATTTACATAGGCAACATGAAACATTGCATTTAAATACAGCTAAATTTCAATTGCTAATAATTGATGCTATTGCGCAACATGAACCTGAATTGCATATTTATAAAAATGGATATAAAAGCTATATTCAGAAAATCAACAAATTAGAATTGTTGCTGAATGAACAAGAGCAATTGAAAAGAAATCTTGATTATTTTCAATATCAGTTTAATGAATTATCAGCAGCTAATTTAATTGATGGTGAGCTAAATGAATTAGAATCAGAATCGGAGATATTAGAAAATGCAGAGAATATTAAATCAAATTTGGTGCAATCATTCATGATGTTGAATAATTCAGATTCAGCCGTTTTAATACAACTGAAAACTGTGATGTATTCATTACAATCAATCAAACAATTAAAGCCTGAATTAAATGAAATTTATAACCGGCTAAATAGTTCAGTGATTGAATTAAAGGATATTGCAGATGAATTAGAAAATATTGAAGAAGGCATTAACATAGATGCTGAAAGATTGCAAATTGTAAATGAGCGAATAGATTTAATAAATAAATTGTTGAAAAAACATAGTGTTTCAAATGAGCAAGAATTAATTTTATTAAGGGATGATGTGGAACAGAAAATTAAGAATGTTGAAATTGCAAATGATGAATCGGAACAACTGAAAAATGAAATTGAGCAGTTAAAATTGAATTTGCTTCATCAAGCCAAAGTATTATCTAATAAACGATTAGCGGTTGCATCACCATTCGAAAATGAAGTTAATAAATTACTTGCACAAGTAGGAATGCCGCATGCAATTTTAAAAATTGAACATTCAGTGAATGATGAACTTAATATCAGTGGAATTGATAATTTTAAATTTTTGTTCACGGCAAATAAAGGTAGCTCACTTCAAGAAATTGGGAAAGTGGCTTCAGGTGGTGAATTGAGCAGATTAATGTTATGTATAAAATCATTGGTAGCTGCATCCGCCCATTTACCAACGCTTGTGTTTGATGAAATTGATACAGGTATTAGTGGTGAAGTGGCGATGCAAGTAGGAAACATACTTCATCAATTAGCCAACAATCATCAGGTGCTGTGCATTACCCATTTGCCGCAAATTGCAGCAAAAGGGCAATCGCATTATTTTGTTTATAAATCAACTGAAAATGAACGAACAATTTCACAAATAAAGCAATTAAATAATACTGAGAGAGTTGTAGAAATTGCAAAAATGTTGAGCGGTAATCAGCCTGGTGAGGCAGCTTTAGCAAATGCTAAAGAATTAATGAATTAAATATTTTTAAATGATAGTAATAACAGGAGCTGCCGGGTTTATTGGAAGCTGTTTAGTAAGCAAACTAAATGAAAATGGGTTCAGTAATTTAATTTTAGTGGATGATTTTTCAAACGTGGATAAGCAGAAAAATTTGGAAAAAAAACTTTTTGCAGAAACCATTCATCGTGATATTTTTTTAAATTGGTTTGAATCTAATTCATCAAAAATTGAATTTGTTTTTCATATTGGAGCTAAAACTGATACTACATTATTTGATGTTCAAATTTTTGATACACTTAATGTGAATTATTCAAAATCAATTTGGAGAATTTGCGCTTCAAATAATATACCGATGATTTATGCCTCATCAGCTGCCACGTATGGTGACGGTGAATTTGGATATGATGATAATGAATCTACCATTCCTGATTTAAAACCTTTAAATCCTTATGGTCAGTCAAAGCAAGATTTTGATGTATGGGCATTGCAACAAACTGAACAACCACCACATTGGTATGGGTTAAAGTTTTTTAATGTTTATGGACCGAATGAATATCATAAGGGTAGAATGGCAAGTGTTGTATTTCATTCCTATCATCAAATAAAAACAAATAGGTTTGTGAAATTATTTAAATCGCATCGAAAAGATTTTAAAGATGGCGAACAACTTCGTGATTTTGTTTATGTGAAAGATGTGGTTAATGTAATTATGTTCTTGAAAAAGAATAAACCTAATAATGGCATTTATAATTTAGGCAGTGGTAAAGCTCGTACTTTCAAAGATTTAACTACAGCTATTTTTAATGCTGTTCAGCAAGATTGTGATATAAGATATATTGATACTCCAATTGATATCAGAGATAAATATCAATATTTTACTGAAGCAAATATGGCTAAATTAGTAAGTGTTGGCTACACAAAACCTTTTACAAATATTGAAGCAGGTGTGAAAGATTATGTTAAAAATTATTTGGAGGGGAATAAGTATTTATAACTCATTCAAAAAAGATTGCATTAATTTTTTTTGATCAAAATTTAATTCAGCATGTTGTCGAGCTTCAGTTCTTAATTGTTGAAGTGAATTTTGATTGTCCATCAATTCAATTATTCTATCAGCCATTTCAGTAGCATTATTTGCAATGATTATGTTTTTTTGATGAACAGTGTGAAGCCCATCAGCTGCCAAATCAGTAGCAACAATAGCATTTGATTCAGCCATTGCTTCTAAAATTTTAATACGAACACCACCACCACTTTTTAATGGCACCACCATTAATTGTTTATCTTTCATAAACGTTTCAGCACTTTCAACTTCACCAATTACTTTTACGCCATTCAATTTAATATCAAAATATTTTTGAGGCATATTTCTACCGGCTAAATAAAAAGTTATTGATGGATTTTTTGAAATCACTAATGGCCAAACATCTTTTAAAAACCAATCAACAGCTTCTTTGTTTGGCATCCATTCCATGCTTCCTATATAGAAACAACTGCTTTGAATTCGTGGTGTAGTGCTTATGTAATTAGGTTTTAAAAAAATACCAGCAGCTAACATTTTTACTTTTTCATTGCCTACAAATTGAGCTATATAATGTAATTCATTTTGATTGATGGCGGCTATTAAATCAGCTTTTTTCCAGCATTCTATTTCTTCATTTTTCATTTGCTTTGCCAAAATATTTAAATAAATATTTTTAGGAAAAGCAGTATTCAATGCTAATTTTTGCCAAATAAAATGTTCAACATTATGAGCTCTAATAATAATTTTTGCTTTTGTTCTGGCTTGTATCAAATCAATATATGATGCAAAAAAAGGCCCATCAACATGAATTAAATCAAAAGTATTTTTAGATAAAATTTCAATCAATTTCAGTTCAAATGGCTTGCTTTTAAATCTGCTAATATGATATGATTTGTTTATAATTAAATTAAAAAAAGCACCAATAGGGGATAGGCTTGTATCGTGAAATACAGTTATTAAATTACAGATGGAAGTGAGTTCTTTTGAAATATTATTTTCAGGAATAAAATGTTTTTTTGTGTTGAAAGTCAACAAGGTAACATCATGCCCAAGTTCGTGATAAGCTTTTGTGAGGTTGAAAATTCCAATGGCTCCACCATCTTTCAGCGGAAAAGGTAAGCGGTAACTTAACTGTAAAATTTTCATTTTAATAAATAGGTAAAACTTTAATTTTTACAGTTTCAATTCTGGTTTCAGTTACCATTAAAATATCAATTTCATAATTATCAATATTTAAATTTTCATCTTGCTCAGGTATGTTTTCTTGATGAGCCACAATGTAGCCTGCTAAAGTTTCATATTCACCATGAGGAATATTTAAACCATATTTTTCATTGATATAATCAACTTCAATTCTGCCGCTGAAAATAAATTCATCTTCTGATAACTGTTTTTCAACTAACTCTTCAACTGCATCATGTTCATCTTTTATTTCGCCAAATATTTCTTCTAACACATCTTCTAATGTAACAATACCAGCTGTTCCACCAAATTCATCTACTACCCATGCAATACTTTTTCTATCTTTCATTAATAGATTCATCAAATCAACAGCTTGCATGCTTTCAGGTACTGCAGGAATATTTTTCAAAATTGATTTTATTGAATTTGGGCGTTTCAATAAATCTTGATGATGCACATAACCTAACACATTATCTGTATCTTCTTTTACAATAATTAATCGGCTAAGTTTGGTTTGAACAAATTTATTTTTTAGTTCAACTATGTTATCATTAATATCTAAATACTCAATTTCTTTTCGTGGCACCATACATTCACGAACTTTTACATGGGTTAAATACAACGCATTTTCAAATAGATTTGTATTCACTTCACCATCGTGTGAAATTTCTTGAGGTTGAGTTTGTTTAATAAAATGTTCTAAATCTGCACGTTCAAAAACAGGTTTTTTTTCTTCAAATTTCAATCCTAATAAAAATCTTAAAATCCATTTTGATATGCTTGCAAATAAAATTGCAATAGGTGATAATATCCAATAAAAAATTAAAAACGGAACTGCAAAAAAATTCAAAACGCCATTAGGATTCAATCGGAATAAGGTTTTAGGAATAAATTCTCCAAAAATTAAAATGATAATTGTTGAAATAAATGTTCCGATTAATAATACTGAATAGTGATGTTCGGTTTCATTCCAATGAAATAATTGGCGGATATTTGGCTCAATTAATTTGCTCATTAATAATGAATAACAAATCATTGAAATATTATTGGCAACCATGATGGTACCAATAAAATGCGATGGTTCTTTTACAAATTTAGCAAGAATACGACCACTTAAACTGCCTTGCTTTTTATTTAATTCTATTTTTAATTTATTGGCAGAAACAAATGCAATTTCGTATCCTGAAAAAAATGCGGATGCTAAAATTGTAAGGAATATATATAAGAATATTAAACTCATAATGAAAAATAAAAAGCGAAGTTAATTATTAAAAATGATGTGGTTTTTATTCTTCAAAATAAATACGTTTCACTCGTTTTGAAATACCTGTAAGTATTTCATAAGGAATTGAACCTTCCCAGTCAGCTAATTCAGTAAGTGTAGGATTTTCGCCAAACACGGTTACTAAATCACCAGCTTTAACATTAGGAATGTGCGATACATCAAGCATACACATATCCATACAAATGTTACCAACAGTTTTTGCCAATTCACCCTTCACCAACATTTTACTTTTTCCATTTCCTAAAACCCTTCTGTAGCCATCAGCATAGCCTATGCCTACGGTTGCAATTTTACCGTTGGTTGCCAATTTTCCTTTTCTGCTGTAACCAATTGTTTCATCGCTTAAAATATTTTTTACTTGAAGAACTGTTGTTTTTAAAGTGCTTACAGTTTTTAATTTGTTTTGTATTTCAACTGCTGAGTCATATCCATATAATCCAATCCCTAACCTCACCATATCCATCTGATGGTTATTGTGTCTTACTATTCCACCGCTATTCAAAATATGTTTTAGAAATTTATAGCCAATTTTGGTTTCAATTTTGGCCGTCATTTTTTCAAATAAATTAATTTGATAATTACTGAAATCATCATGTTCACTTGATTCACTTGCACTTAAGTGTGAAAAAATTGATTTTACTTGAATGATTTTTTTGTGTTCGTTTAATTTTTCAATTAGTGTATCTAATTCACTTTCATCAAATCCTAAGCGGCGCATTCCTGTATCTAATTTCAAATGAATTGATAATGGAAGTAAATCGTAGCCTACATAAAATCTTTGAATAGTATCAATTAAATCTTGTAAAATTTCTAAGGAATAAATTTCAGGCTCTAATCTGTTTTTTATAATTGTATCAAAGCTTCTTTGTTCAGGACACATTACCATTATTGGCAACAAAATTCCGTTGTTTCGTAACTCAACTCCTTCATCAGCATAGGCTACAGCCAAATAATCAGCATGATGAAATTGTAACAAATTTGCAATTTCATAACTACCACTACCATAACTAAATGCTTTTACCATTACCATGATTTTGGTTTTTGGGTGAAGCATTGATTGATATGTTTTAAAATTATGAACTAATGCACTCAAGTTGATTTCTAAAACAGTTTCATGTGCTTTTTTTTCTAAAAGCATTGAAATTTTTTCAAACTCAAAAGCTCTTGCACCTTTTAATAAAATTGCTTCGTTGTTGAATAATTGTAAATCAAAATCTTGAATGAAATTATTTGTATCTGGATAAAAATGAAGCTCAATATTTTCTAACTGAGTAAATTGCTTTTGTTGTCTGCAAATATTTTTACCAATACCAATAAAACGATTGATACGCTTGGCTTTTATCAAATCAATTACTTCATTGTATAAATCATAATCACTTTTTCCGCTTTGCAAAATATCACTTAAAATTACGGTGTGTTTATCATGTTGTTTTTGATGATGTAAGAAATCTAAAGCAATTGAAATTGAGTTTATATCGCTATTGTAACTATCATTAATCAATGAACAATTATTGGTAGCTTCTTTTAATTCTAACCGCATACCAATGTTGGTTAAATGCATCATTCGCTGCTGAATGATATTGTTATCATAATGATGCAAAAGCATATATGCCCAACAATGTATTGCATTTTCAATAGATGCCTTATCGCTAAATGGTATAGTAATTGAAATTGAATTATCGTTGAATGTAGCATGAATAGTGCTTTTCATGCCTTCACTAATGATTTCATTAATTTTTAAGTTAGCCTCATTTTTAAAGCTCCAACTGAATAAATTAAATCGCTCATCATTACCATCATTAGCAATTTTTGATTTGAAGTTCACTGCTGCATTATGCAATTCTTCATAATCTTTACAATAAATTATATGATTTGAAAAAGCAAAAAGCTGAAGCTTTTCATTTATTTTCTGACGAACATTTAAAAAGCCTTCACTATGTGCTTCGCCAATGTTTGTAAAAATTCCAACGGTTGGTTTTATTATTTTTTCAAGATTTTGCATTTCATAAGGTTGCGAAATGCCGGCTTCAAAAATTCCTAATTGATGATTATCATTTATTTGCCAAACGCTTAGTGGCACACCTATTTGTGAATTGTAACTTTTTGGCGAACGAACAATTTTAAAATCTTGTTCAAGTAATTGATACAACCATTCTTTAACAACCGTTTTACCATTGCTTCCCGTAACTCCAATTATCGGAATTTGAAATTGATGACGATGAAACGCAGTTATTTGTTGTAATGCTTCAATTGAATTTTTTACTTTAATGAAATTAGCTGCTGGAAAATTTAATACATTAATTTCTTCTTCAATAATGAAATTTCTTATGCCTTTATCATAAAGCAATTGTATGTATTGATGCCCATTTTGCCTTGCGCCTTTAATAGCAAAAAATAAAGTATTATTGGTTTGTGTTAGTTTTCGGCTATCAATAAGTAAATGATAAATTGGCTCATGATGAGCAACACGAAGCAATGTGCCTTTTGTAATCTTGAAAATAAAGTCTATGGTATAGTTGTTCATAAATCCAGGCTGAAAATACAACAAGAATTCGGATTGATGAAAATAAAAAAGCCGAAAAGTGTTTTATGCTTTTCGGCTTTTATATAATTTATATAATTTAATTAGAATCTAAAAGTAACACCAACTTGGAATGGTGATTTAGCAAGACCGATTTCACCATAAGCACCAATATTATCACTAAACATAT
>JBDKJJ010000161.1:0-3724 GCA_039796635.1 Bacteroidota bacterium | reverse complement strand
TTCTTCACTGCTTGCCTAGCTGCCTAGCACGATGATTTTTTTCTTATCTGATGGTATAGATTCGTTGTACATTTTTTGTTTTTTATCACTCCAAGAAACAAAAACAAAAATTTTTTTTACTAAAAATCTTGGCGACTTGGCGTGATAATTATTTTATAAATTATTTACAATTCGATGGATACCATCTTTCATCAATGCTTCATTGAAATTAATTAGCAAACCCAATTTTATTCCAGTTAATTTCAAATAAGTTTGAACCTGTTTGTAATGAACTTTGCCTAATTCAACAACAGATTTTAATTCCACAAGTACCAATTCTTCCACAATAATGTCAGCCTTAAATCCAATTCCCATTTTTTGATTGTCGTGAATTAATTCTATGTCTTCTTGTCTTGTGAAATCTAATCCACGTTTTTGCAATTCATAACAAAGTAACTCTTCATACACAGATTCAAACAACCCTGGACCATATTGAATGTGTAGTTTTACACAAAAAATCAACTACATGTTTTGCAATTTCATTTTCATTCCAAATATCCATAGTTGTTTTTAATTTTTATCACGCCAAGAAGCAAAGCCGAAAAGAGTTTTTAATCAAAATTTTATCCTTACTTTCTTGGCGAATTGACGTGATAATTATTTATCCAAAAGTTGAGTAAAAATAATTCGTCTTACTTTCAAATTCCGCAGCACAAGTATCTACCATTTTATAAACACGAGTGATGCCAAGGCTTTTGCGGTATTCATACACTTCATCTTCAGTGCATTTGTTGCCAATGAATTTTGCAATTTGCAAATCGCTAAAGCCCATTGATTTTGCTTTACGCATTTCCTCTTCATTGATTTGATTTAATGAATCATAATTGCATAAATGCTTTTCAAAATCAACAATGGCTTGAATTTGATTCAAAAACCATTTATCAATCATCGTCAGTTTATGAATTGTAGAAACTGAAACCCCAGCCATCAAAGCATCTTTAATTCTGAAAACTCTATCCCATTTTGGTGTTTTTAAATACTCCAAAATTTCTTCGGTTTTCATCAATGATTTGCCATAATAACCCAAACCAATCGCATCATTTTCCAAACTCTGACAAGCTTTCTGAATGGCTTCAGGGAAAGTTCTGCCAATCGCCATCACTTCGCCAACTGCTTTCATTTGAAAGCCTAACGTATCATTTGCGCCTTTAAATTTATCGAAATTCCAACGTGGAATTTTTACAATCACATAATCCAACGATGGTTCAAAAAATGCCGAAGTGGTTTTAGTGATTTGATTTTTCAATTCATCCAAATTGAAGCCTATGGCTAATTTCGCAGCAATCTTCGCAATCGGATAACCAGTTGCTTTTGATGCCAATGCTGATGAACGGCTCACTCGTGGATTAATTTCCACCACAATCAATTCTTCCGTTTCTGGATTCATGGCAAATTGCACGTTACAGCCGCCTGCAAAATTTCCTAAATTTCGCATCATGTTAATGGCAGTATTTCGCATCAACTGAAATGCTGTATCACTCAATGTCATGGCTGGTGCAACGGTGATACTATCCCCCGTGTGAACACCCATTGGGTCAAAATTTTCAACCGTACAAATGATGGTAACATTATTATTATTGTCTCTTAACAATTCCAATTCATATTCTTTCCAACCCAACACCGCTTTTTCTACCAACACTTCGTGAATCGGGCTGGCAGTCAAGGCTCTGTTCAATGCTTCATCTAAATCTTCTTTTTTGAAAACAACACCACCGCCTGTTCCTCCCAAAGTAAATGAAGGACGCAATACCAACGGAAATCCGATTTCTTGTGCAAATTCTTTTCCTTCTAAAAATGAATTCGCAACGTGTGCCGGGCAAACCGGAATGCCCATTTCAATCATCCACTGACGGAATAATTCACGGTCTTCAGCTTTGTCAATCGCTTTAATGTCAACGCCGATTAATCGCACTTTGTAATCATTCCACAAACCAATTTCATCCGCTTCTTTGCAAAGGTTTAAAGCTGTTTGTCCGCCCATAGTTGGCAAAACTGCATCAATTTCATTTTCTTTCAAAATTTGTTCGATGCTTTCAACTGTCAATGGCAACAAATAAACTTTGTCCGCCACAATCGGGTCGGTCATTATTGTTGCAGGATTGCTGTTTATCAAAATGACTTTGATACCTTCTTCACGAAGTGAACGAGCAGCTTGTGAGCCACTGTAGTCAAATTCACAAGCTTGACCAATAATGATTGGACCTGAACCTATAATGAGTACTGATTTAATGGATATATCTTTTGGCATGTTGTAGGAAAAGTTATTGAGTTATTGGTTATTAAGTTATTTGGAAAAACACCAACTGAATAACTTATATAACTAACGCCAAAGATAGAAAAAACACTTTGTTGAATTTAAAATAGAACTCAACATTTAGGAATAAAAATGTGGATAGAAATTATTTAAACGAACGATGTTTTAATTCTTTCAAAAATTTAGAGGCAAAAATAAATTCTTCTAATTCAGGATTAATGGCAGTAAGAACTTCAGCACCGCTACCTTCCCAATTTTTTAATCCTTTCCATAAAAAAACAACATGGTCACCAATTTCTAATACACTATTCATATCATGTGTATTAATAATTGTAGTAATGTTAAAATCAATTGTGATTTCTTTAATCAATTGGTCAATAACTAAAGATGTTTGTGGGTCTAAGCCACTATTGGGTTCATCGCAAAATAAATATTTAGGATTCATTACAATAGCCCGAGCAATGCCTACACGTTTTTTCATTCCTCCACTTATTTCACTTGGAAACAATTTATTTTTTCCTGAAAGATTTACTCTTTCTAAACAAAAATTCACTCGGTCTAATTTTTCTTTCCGAGTCATAGTGCTAAACATATTCAACGGAAACATTACATTCTGTTCAATATTCAAGCTATCGAATAATGCACCGCCTTGAAATAACATTCCAATTTCTTTTCTAATCACTTTTCTTTCAGCTAAAGTCATTGTAGAAAAATTTCTACCATCATACAAAATTGAACCGCCGTCAACTTCAAACAATCCTACCATGCATTTAATAGTAACTGTTTTCCCACTACCACTAGTGCCAATTATTAAATTAGTTTTGCCTGATTCAAATTTAGCTGAAATGCCTTTCAGTACATCATTTGATTCAAATCGTTTACGTATATCTTTCAGTTCAATCATAATTTTTGATGGCTGTAAAGATAAACCAGTAAGTGTTATTTTATACTTTTGAAATTCTATTTTAAAATATAAAAGCAAAAAATGTTTATTGAACCTCAAATACCGCATAAACACAAAGGATGGATTGAAGTAATATGTGGAAGTATGTTTTCAGGCAAAACAGAAGAATTAATCAGAAGATTAAAACGTGTTAAAATTGCCAATCAACAAGTTAAAATTTTCAAGCCTGAAGTAGATAAAAGATATGATGATAAAAAAATTGTATCACATGATGAGAATTATATTTTATCAATTCCTGTAAAATCATCAGAAGAAATTTTAACAATGATTGATGGGGTAGAAGTGGTTGGTATTGATGAAGCTCAGTTTTTTGATGAAAAATTACCAGAAGTATGTAAATCACTTGCATTGAAAGGTATCAGAGTAATTGTTGCTGGTTTAGATATGGACTTTTTAGGTGTGCCATTTGGTATTATGCCACAATTAATAACAGATGCTGAATACGTAACTAAAGTACATGCAATTTG
>JBDKJJ010000160.1:0-4515 GCA_039796635.1 Bacteroidota bacterium | reverse complement strand
TTTTTCGATTCGCTTTTGTTACCTGAATTACTCCTCAACAAATACAAACCATTGGGCAGTTCAGATACTGAAATGCTGAATTTTTTATCGGTTCGCTTTGACCATATTCTCTTTCCCATGTCATTGAAAAGGTCAAATTGATAATTGGAAATGCTTTCTTCAAAATTAATTTCAATCTGATTGTCGGCTGGGTTTGGATAAACCAGAAATATTTTTGTAGCATCGATTTCTTCAAAACCTATGGTGCTGGTAAAAGGTGTGTTACCTAGCGAATCTGTTTTTACGATCCAATCGCTATAAGGAACATTGCCATAGTTAGAAGTGATGCCGCCCAAAATTAATCCGCCATCGGCAGCCAATACAATTTTGTAAAATGAATTGTTTGAAATGCAACTGTCATAAGCCTTGTAGGTTCTGTTGAAAATAATATTGCCCATACTGTCTATTTTGGTGATGAATGCATCTTCGGCCTCAATACTCCAACCTGTGGAATGATTTGTAAATCCGATAAAATAACAAATACCATTGTTTTCTAAAATTCCATTAGGACCACAACTGGTTAAATTCCCTGATGAATTAATAACTCCTCTCAATGTATTTGTCCATTTTAATTGAAACACAGAATCAATTTGCATAAAGATCATCGTGTCAAGATTGTCAGAATCCCAAAGAGCAGTGATATAATCTCCTGAAGCGTTTTTTATTAAAAAATCAAAACCAAAGTGATCCGAACCATTAAAATTTATTAGACCTGTTGTTGGGAATGCAATAGAATACAAAGAATCAAAATTATGATCGAAATAAGTAAACCCTCTTTCTTGCAAACCACCTGGATTCACAGTGTCCATGTAAAAGAACTGATTTTGGTATTTGTCATAATAGCCCTGTGACTTATTATGATGAATAGCTAAAGTAGTATCGAGGTTCATATCAAGTTTGTAAAAAAATTCCTGCTGTGCCCACATAATACTATTGTCTGTTGAATCATATATGAGATAAGTGAGCCCGCCAAAGTACTGATCAAAATAAAAGTCATAGTGTTTTTGCATGAGTATGCTGCCGTCAACGGCACTTACTTTATAAACATCACTCAATAAAATTTCTTTGCCCATCATTGTCTGCATATTATTCTGCACCGTCCAAACAAAATTTCCATCAGGCAACACACATAAATTAGAGCGGTATTGTGCAGAATAAATATTTGGAGGAAATATCTTCCAGAGTGAATCGCCATTAGCTGCCAATAAAAATAAATAATTCTTGCTGGGGCATGGAAAACAGTAATCGTCCGTTGCATTAAAAACAATGTTTCCATTGGGCAGTTCATACATGTCATGAAAATAGACTCTGTTTCCTGTGCCTGTTGGTGTGTAGTGTGTTTTTTCCCACATCATTTGTGCATGACTACTCAATCCACACATCAATAAAAAAAACAGAAAAACAGAAAATAAAAGAGGGCGCTCATGCCCTCTTTTATTTGATTTATTTATTTCACACATTGTACCTTGGTGTTATAAATTTTGTGATCGATGTCTGTTGCCTGAATAATGTAGGTACCTGACGGGATATTGCTGAAATCCAATTGCAGGTTTTGAGCCAATCCATCAACTGAAGTGCGCATCAATTGTTTTCCATTGATATCAAACACTACTACTTCTTGAAGTTTAGAAATGCTGCTTCTTACTTCTGTTTGATTCGAAAAAATGTTTGGATAAACATTCACTTCATTGTCTGATTCGTGAGAACCATCAATAGCAGCCATTCTTGTAATGTTGTGTGACTGCATGATTGTGTAAGTGAACCAAACAGCCCCGAGAATTTCATTTCCATTTTGGTTTGTTGAGCTATAATGATTTGCTGTATATGTAGAACAATTACAGTTAGGGCAAACAAATCCGGGGTTTTGATATTTATTATAGAAAGGCAATTCTACAGAATACATATTGCCTGTTGGGCCACCAGCATCTCCATTCAAATAGGGGCCTAAGAAATCTACACTGCCTATTTGTGGGTCGCAATTAGTCCAACCGATTTTCTCAGAACTTGGTTGCACAAATATCTTACTGCGCTTTTTTGTCGAAGGATCAGCAAATTCTTTATAGGTATCGCACTTCCACTCAAAAGTTAAGGCGGCATTATTCCTGGTGACATAACTTGGAATAGTTACTCTGTCTGCCAAAGCATCCACGCCAACTATTTGATTTAGTCTAGTTACAGTTACAAGTGATCCACTTGAATTGGTGTATGAAAAGAGTGATGGGTTAAATTCACAATCCACATTTTTTATACAAGTGTAAAGACACTTGATTTGTTGCATGATACTGAGGCAATCTTTCAAATCATTATACTGTTGATTTTTCTGAGCTCCGGTTGAGGCTGTCCAATACTCAATTTCTGCATAGATAAAATCAAAAGCACGGTTGCATCTTTGGTCAGGTGGTATGGCAGCAAAGCCGGGTGTTGTATCAACTGTAAATTTTCCTGCCTTTAAAAAGAACTTAAAGAGTTCTGCTTTTTGTATTTGAGCAGGGGTTGGATTGGTGGGGTTCACAATACCATTTATTTGTGAAATACTTTTCATGGTATTGTTGGGATTAGGGTCACATAAATTGCTCAGGTAACTACTCACATTCAAAAATGGCGACTGTTGAAAGAAGGTTTTACTACTTCCAATGGCTCCAATTTGAATACCCGGAACAGCAGCACGCACATCCCCAATAAAAGTTCTCAGAAAAGGTTCAAGTGTTGCATTGCCAATTACATTGTTATTATCGAGCTTGAACAATGCAATATATTTAATGCTGTTTTGGTTGAGGTAGGCAATGAGGTTGTTTTTCTTCGTTTGATTTCCTGCGCTCATATCTACAATAATTTCATTGGCGCAATCCACAAATACGCCACGGGTAAAACTTGTAGCAGGGGGGGCCTGAACCGTATGTGCTGCTGTGTTCTGTGCTTTTAAATTTGTGCTGATCATGACGGCAAAAGCAATTATACACTGAGCAAATCGCCAACTAAAAGGCGCAGGTTGGGTTGTTGGGTTGTTGGGTTGTTGGGTTGTTGGGTTTCATAAAGTCAGGATTATAGCTTAGTACATAGGTAAGGAAAAAAATCCAAAATATTACTACAATTCAATAATTTTGAAAAAAACTTAAAACACTAACCCCAAAATAACTTCCTGCCTTGACAGAAGCAGTTTTTCTCTTAATATAACTTTAGAATAACCACTATCGTTTCACCATCACCTGTAATCGCCTGCCTATTTGAATCTAATTCCGTTGATGTTATTAGCTCGTTTTCATTCCTAAACAGTCACACCATCACATCACTGTGATATGTTCTCAAATTTATCTCCCTGTTGAACAATTAAATAAACGAACTTGAAATTGTTGTTATGGACCTTTATTGTTTATAATGCCCTTTCTGCTGTAACCGAATCGCTGCCAATGCCTTTTGCAAACCCACAGCCTTCACCGTTAAAACAATCCACTAAAAATGAAGCCATTTGGTTGTTCAACAAAAATAAAATACCTTTATTTGTCTATCGGCCTTCAAGGCATTAAACCTTTTTGGCTTATTCAGTCTAAACCGAACAAAACCCAACTAATTACCAAACAGATGAAATCAACCATTAACGTGCTTGCACTGGCAGCCTGCTTATTCAGTGGAACCTTACAAGCCCAAAATTTTCCTGACGAGATGCACCTAAGTCCCGATGGAAAACGATTGGTCACTGGCGATTTGCCCAACGCAGGCCTCTTTGACCAAAGCATTATTCGCAACATTAATCTTACTTTTAACCAAGCCAATTATTGGACATTACTCACCAATAATTTTGCATCCAAAACAGACCTTCTTGCCGCCATGGAGGTGGATGGGGTAGTATTTGATAGCGTGGGCGTGCGGTTCAAAGGCCAAACTTCTTACAGCCAGGTAAACGGACAAAAAAAATCGTTCAACATCACCATTGATAGTTACGTGCCCGGACAAGACCTCATGGGCTACGACATACTCAACCTTAACAATTGCTTTCAAGATGCTTCATTTCTGAGAGAAGTATTCTACCAATCGCAAATAAAAAAATACATCCCTGCTGCTAAATCTAGCTTTATACACCTATACCTTAATGGACAAGACTGGGGCATTTACCCCATGGTGCAGCAGCTCAATGGCTCATTCCTTAAAGAATGGTTTCTTAGTAATGATGGTACCAATTGGCGCGCTGATCGTCCACCAGGATCGCCAGGAGGCCCAGGCGGTGGTTGGGGCGATGGTACAGCCGCACTCAATTACCTAGGCAATGACACCAGCTTATTTAAACAATATTATACACTTAAAAGTACTGAATTTAATAACCCCTGGGACTATCTCCGCGATGCATGCCTGGTACTTGACACTGTTTCCAATGCAAATATGGAAACAGCACTTGCCACCTACCTTGATATCGACAGAGCCCTTTGGTTTCTGGCATGTGAAATAGCTTTTACTGATGATGATGGATATGTGTACAAAGGA
>JBDKJJ010000159.1:0-5162 GCA_039796635.1 Bacteroidota bacterium | reverse complement strand
GGTGATATTTTCAAATAATGGTTGTACTCCATAACTCTTGGTTACATTTTCTAAACTTGCGTAGTGCATTATTTTGTAGTAATTTTTTGTAAAGCCTTAAAGGTAATTGATATGTGTTACGATGTTTTATTAATTGAAAAAATCAATTAATAACTTCCCCAATATTTTCTTAAAAACCATTCGGTTGCTAATAAAATTAAAAGAAGAGCAAAAAGCCATTTGAAATCAAGCAGAGGCAATGTTTTGTATTTTGAAAAAATTATCGGTTTAATGGTTTCAGTTTTTTTAATCAAATCTGCAATGCTTTCCGCTTGGTTTGGATAAACCATTTTACCACCAGTTTTTTTACTGATGGCGTATAATAATTTATGATTTGCAACGGTTTGCAAACCTTCAAGTTGTAAAGGCGTTATGCTGAAAAATCCATTTGATAAAAGTTCTTTTCCATTAAAATTTGTTTTTGCTACGAATGAATAATTACCAACAGGCAATCCGCCTGCATTTAGCGAATAAGCCTTTTCGGTTTTTGAAAAAGTGAAATTGTAATTCTGCTTTTTTTCATCAGTTATAATGATTGAAACATCAGGAGAATTCACAAATTCAAAATTTTGATTGTACAAATAGGCTTCAAAATTTATTGCTTCATTTTCAGTAAACAATGATTTTGATGGTGAAGCTTTAAAAGGTCTTTTATCATTTTTAACCACTAAATACTGAATAGTTTTTTGCATGATTTCATTCAAAGCATCGGTGTTTTGATGTTGTAAATAATCGTATAATTTCCAACGCCAAATTCCTTCGCCACTAATCAAACCAGTTTTTGTTCCATTCACATCTGCAAAAGCAATTAATGGATATTTAGTATTTGCCGAACCAATTTTTTGATAAGCTAAAACGTTAGCATTTGCTGATAATTTGTAATCACCAAATGGTGTGTAGAGTGGGGGAAAGCTTTGTAATGATTTTACAAAATTTTCATCAAAAATATAAGCACTGAAATCTTTGTTATATAAAGCTTGTGATTCATTGGTGTTAGCCGCATTGCCTGAAATTGAAACTAAATTTTGTACCTGATTCAATCCTGCTAAATTGCTGCTGCTTCCTAAAATGTAAAGTATCGGAATATGTTTTTCATTAGCAGTTTTCACAAAGTTCATTGCATTGTTTTGAAATGACGGAAGCTGATGAAGAATCAATAAATTTGCATCAGCCAAGTTATTGATTGAGTTTGTGTTATCAATTAATTCTAATTTACAATCGTAATTATTATTTGTTTCAATGATTGATTTTAACGCAGTCAAATCAGGATGTGGTGAATTGGCAATGATGGCAATTTTTAATCGGCTATCTAAAACTTCAATATAAATATCTTGTTCATTATTCACAAAAGTAGCTTCGCCAGTGATTTTTGTACTTGATATTTTATAATGCTGAATGCCAGTTTTATCGGCATCAATAATGAATTCAAATGAAGTTGAAAATTTATTGTCATTAATATTAAATGAACGAGCATAAACTTGTTTGGTTTGTGTACCATCAATTTTATTTACCACTACATCCGATTTTTTACCACTTAAAAAACTTGCACCCAAATCAACTTTTATACTTGTTTGATCATGTAAATAACAAGTTTTATTGTAATAACATTTGCCAATAAAAAAATCTTTTTGAAACGTGGTATCGCCCAATGCAATTGTGAAATGAGGCACTAACCAACCTTCATTTACATACAAAGGATTACTACCTTGATTGTAAATGCCATCGCTTGAAAGTATTACAGCACCTACATTTTGATTGTTATATTGATTGTATAACTCTGAAAGTGCATCTGAAATATTGGTTGCATTTTCTTTATAAGTAAGTTTGTCGTCATCATTTAGTGAAACACCAAATGTAAATTCCTTCACTTGATAATCGTCAGCTAATTTATTTTTTAAATTGTTTAATTGTTGAGACAATGCAGCACTATCATTTGTATTTTTCTTTAATTTTATTGATGCTGAATTGTCATTCAATAAAAGAATAATTGGTTTTTCAGTTTCCGTCCATTTACTTTTTATAAACGGGGAAAGTAGCAAAAATAGAATCAGAAAAATGGAAGCAAAACGTAAACCTTGCAATAAGTATTTTCGTTTTTTCAGGAATAATAATGGCTGATTAAAACTTTCATTTTTATTGTATAAAAGCCAAGCCAATGCAAAGGCGATTACCAAGCAAATCAATAAAAACCAAGCAGGATATTGAAACGATATCAAGTAAAAATGAGTTTAAAAAAGTAAAAATTATTTAACACCTTTAAAGATGTCATCGTATTGTAATGTGAAATTTGTAAAAATATTTACAGGAATTTTTTCACCTTTTTTATCATAAGTATTTATTTCAATGTATTTTTTTTTCTTCAATAAATAAACCATTACAGCTTTCGAATCTGGATTTACAATCCAATATTCTTTAACCCTATTGGATTCGTACAAATTGAACTTTTCATTCAAATCCTTTTTTAATGTAGATTGTGATAAAATTTCAATTATCCAATCTGGCGCACCAATACATCCTAATTTATCAATTTTTTTTTCATCACAAATTACACATATATCTGGTTCAACTACAGTATGAATTTCGTGATTTGGTGTGTTTTTATTTTTAACCAATCTTACATCAAATGGTGCTTCGAATAACTGACAAGGTTTGTTTTTTAATTGAATATAAATTTCACCATGCAAATTTGAAGAAATTTTTTGATGCTTCATCAATGGGGCAGGCGACATTCGATAAATTTTACCCTTAATTAGTTCTACAATTTCATCTAGCTTCCAATTCAAATAGTCAGAATAAGAATATGTAGAGTTTAAATCTAATTGTGATAAATGGGTAATTTTTTTATTCATTTTCATACTAATTAATTAGCTGAAACAATGCTGATTTCAAAGTGCTCCATCACTGCATTGGCTAATAATTTTTTGCAAGCAGATTCAGCAGTTGATTTGGCTTCAGCTTCGTTAGCAGCATCAATCTCTAACGTAATATGTTTGCCAATTCGTACATTTTCAATACCATTAAATTGCAAATTTTTCAAACCACCCATTACAGCTTTACCTTGAGGATCTAACAATTCTTTTAAAGGCATTACATTAATTTCTGCTTTGTATTTCATCTTAATAATTTGTTTTGTGCAAAGTTATCTATCCACTTTAGATTTTTTGCATTTAAAATTTAAAAGTTATGAGATGTTTTGTGAAAAGAAATTGAATTAATCCTTATTCAAAAAACTAAATTCAATTTTGCTTAAAATAATATAGACTGGTAAAATAGCCAACGCCGCTACCCATTTTAAAAAAACAATGCAAATGATTGAAAGTAGAATTAATAGATAACGCATCAAATTTCTTTTAGCATCCATTGCTTTAGGCGAAAGCTTAAATAATTGATGATTACTAATCATTAAATAGCCCAATACCAAAATCAATCCATACAAAACATAATTGTTTAAAATATAATGATTGATGCGTTCATGACCTGAATAAAAAATAATCATTGGTAAACAAGCTACAAACAATGCCATTGCTGGCGTTGGTAAACCATTGAATCTATCGGGTTTTCCTTCGCTTAAATTAAAACGTGCTAATCTGTAAGCTGATAAACAAGGAATGATAAATGCTGGCAAAAAGAAAACAATTGGTGTTTCAAATGCATTAGTTTTTATTAGATAAGAATTTGCTAATAATTGATATAAAATCATACCTGGTACAACGCCAAATGTTACGCAATCAGCCAATGAATCTAATTGTTTTCCCATTTCGCTTTGTGCATCTAAAGCACGGGCTACAAAGCCATCAAAAAAATCGAGTATAGCTGCTGCAAAAATCAATAAACATGCTATGTGTGTTCGTTCGGCAAATATTTGAACAATGGCTGTACAGCCTAAAAATAAGTTGGCAAGCGTTAATAAATTTGGTATTTGTTTTACAAGTTTTATCATGGTTAATTTAATTTTTTAAATGCAGTTTCCAAAGTTTAGGTGCCAATTTAATTGTACTTAAACACACACCAATATTCAATCCTGCGCCTATCAATACTGAAGGAACTAATCCTAATAATTTAGCAGCAAAGCCTGATTCAAAACTTCCAATTTCATTGCTGCTTCCTACAAAAATAAAATTTATTGCCATCACTCTGCCTCTCATTTCATCCGGTGCATAAATTTGATAAATCACACTCCGAATAATTACACTAATATTATCAAATGCGCCGCTTAACAATAACCAAAAAATACTTAAATAAAAGTTGGTAGATAAGGCAAAACCAATCATACAAATGCCAAATAAAATCACATTGGTTACAAACCATTTGCCTGCATGTTTTCTTATTGGAAAATAAGCCACCCATAAACTACACAATACAGCCCCAATGGATGGTGCAGCTCTCATTAATCCAATTTCTAATTTCCCTACCATTAAAATTTTATCTGCAAAAACAGGTATTAAAGCCACAGCACCACCAAATAAAACAGCCAACATATCCATTGCCATGGCTGATAACATTATTTGATGATTAAACACAAAATTAATTCCTGCTTTTACACGTTGTAAATTACTTTCGCCTTTTGCTACTTCAGGGTTGGCGATATTTTTTAATGTTGTAAAAAATAATACGCCAACAGTACACAAACTACATACAATTATAAAAGCATTTTTTTCTCCAATAAAACCATATAACAAGCCGCCTAAAGCAGGACCAGCAACTGTTGCTGAATTCCAAACAATGCTGCCCCATGTTGCTGATTGGCTATATAATTCTTTAGGAATGATTTGTCCCATTAAAGCGGCTTGTGCTGGGGCAAAAAAACCTCGAGCTACGCCTGTTAAAAAGGTTATGCCATAAAATAACTTAACTGTAAGTGAAGCATTTTCAAGTGGAAACCAAATTAATAACCCAAACAAAAATGCGCATAGCAAATAAGCTCCAGTTGAAAATAAAATAATTTTTTTTCGATTATATAAATCGGCTACATTGCCTGAAAATAATGCGGTGATGATAAAAGGAATGGCTTCTGATAAACCAACTAAACCTAAGGCTAATGGGTTTTTAGTAATATCATAAATATAAATGCTGATGATTACTGCTTGCATTTGCAATCCTAAAATAAATAAAAATCTACCCAA
>JBDKJJ010000158.1:0-7594 GCA_039796635.1 Bacteroidota bacterium | reverse complement strand
AGAGGCTAGGGCTTTATTAAAAATGGGCACTTGGAGTTTTGATTTAATTAACCAAACGGTTTATTATTCAAAGGAACTTAGCCAAATTTTAAATTACCCTACCCCAATTGAGTTTTACGACTTTGATCAATTTTTTGCCCACGTACATGCCGATGATAAAGCAGCTGTAAAAAGCAATTATTTAAATGTTATAAAACCTGATTTTTTAAACATCATATCAACCATTGATAGAAAGTTGGTAAACTATCATGGGCAAATTTGTTATGTTGAATTTAAAGCTAAAGCAATCATTGAAAATGGAATAAAAGTAGCCATTCATGGCACTTTTAGAGACATTACCGAAAAAAAAATAAAGGATTTAAAAATTCAAGAAAGTGAACTTAGATTAAAAGACGCTCAAAAATTATCAAAAATAGGGTCGTGGCAAATAGATATTAAAAGCAAACAAATCAATTTTTCACCTGAAGTAATATTATTATTCGGCAATAATCTAGATACATCAATAAGCTTTGAAGATTACTTTAAAATTAATGTTAGCAATACAGCTACGCCTTTTGAAGATTCATTTTACAAATTACTTCAACAAACTCAGCAATTTAAAACCATACATCACTTTGTTTTTAAAAACGGAAACGAATATTATGTAGAAGTTATTGGGCACACCTCCGTAAATAAAAACAATGAGGCTGAAATTGTAGGAACTTACCGTGATATAACAGAACAATATAAAATAGATGAGGCCTTAAAAGAAAGCGAAGAAAGATACAAACTATTATTTGATCACAATCCTACCATGTATTTTACACTTGATGATCATCACAAATTATTATCTGTAAATCAATTTGGTTTAAATTATTTAAACTATTCGCAAAGTGAAGTTTTATTTAAAAATTTTACTACACTTTACCCTATTGAAGAAAGAAAAAAAGCAATTAGGAATATTGAATTATTAAAACAATCTTATTCAAATTTTTGGCAATGGGAAATTAGAAAAAGAAAGAAAAATGGTGATCTTTTTTGGGCAAAAGAAACTGGCCGAGTTGCCAAAAACAAAGCAGGACAAAATATTTATTTAATCATTAGTGAAGATATAAGCGATGAAGTAGAACAAAGAGAACTAATTAAAATAAAACAAAATGAACTTGTATTAGCTAAAAATGCAGCTGAAGCTGCCGCAAAAGAAAAGCAACAATTTGCAAGCATTATGAGTCACGAAATTCGTTCACCGCTCAATGCCGTAATTGGTATCACCAATTTACTATTACTTGAAGACCCTAAACCCGAACAACTAGAAGAACTAAACACATTAAAATTTGCTGGCGAAAATCTATTAATGTTGGTTAATGATATTTTAGATTTTAATAAAATTGAAGCCGGAAAACTTCAATTAGAAAAAACAATTATCAACCTTAATTTATTAGTTAAAAACTTACACAACACTTTTGCTTATAAAGCAAACGAAAAAAACATAGAATTAAGAAGCAATGTAGATACTGATTTGCCCGAAGCCGTATTAGGCGACCCAACACGTATTGCTCAAATACTAACTAATCTTTTATCTAATGCCATTAAATTTACTTCAACTGGGTTTGTTGAATTATCTCTTCGAAAGATGAAAAGCCATGAAAGCGATTTAATAAAAATTAGATTTGAGGTTTCGGATAGTGGAATAGGAATTCCTAAAAACAAACATAAATTAATTTTTGAAAGCTTTTCGCAAGCCAATACAGATACGAATAGAAAATTTGGCGGCACTGGATTAGGATTAACCATTACTAAAAAATTAATTGAACTTCATCAAAGTGAAATATTTTTGCAAAGTGAAGAAGGTAAAGGCACTGTTTTTTATTTTGACTTATTGCTACCAATCAAAAACAATAATTCATACCCCGAACTAGCTGATGGAAAAACACAAAAAGCTAAAGATTTAGTAGGTAAACAAATATTATTAGTTGAAGACAACCCTTTTAATCAACTAATTGCAATTAAGTTTTTAGAAAAATGGGAAGCCAATGTTGATGTGGCCGATAATGGATTGGTTGCTTTAAAAAAACTTGAAACAGCATCTTATGATATAATTTTAATGGATATTCAAATGCCTGAAATGAATGGTGTTGAATGTACTCATGCCATTAGAAAAAGCGAAAATGAAACTTTACGAAAAATACCCATTATAGCTTTCACCGCAGCTGCTGATACTGAAAAAGATAAAATGATAGCCGAAGGCATGAACGATAGCATCAGTAAACCATTTAATCCTGCTGAGCTTTATAATAAATTATTACTTTACATCTAAAACAATTGTTGTATGAGTTGGATTAAAAAATTTCAATTTTCAGATAATGATACTTTTGGTTTTTCACTAAGTGCTAAAAGAAGGTTTGAGGCAACCAAACGATTTTCATTGCTTGCTCTTGTTTGTAATACCACCTTTGCTTGCAATGATTTTTTAACCATTGATAATAAAATAATAATTGCCATTGATTGCCTTATTCTTCCTATCAATTTAATTATTTATCTATATTTTAGATACACAAAAAAACAACAAACAACAGCCATTATTTTAATGGCTTTTTTGAATATTATGCTGATTAGCACTTCATCATTTTATACAAGAGCATCTAATCTTGAATTACTTTTTTTTCCAATGATGATTTTAACATTTAGCATTACTGACCATAAAAAAAAATGGCTTCAATATGGCATGGTAAGCCTAATAGCTGCTTCTGTAATAATAATTGAATTTACAGATTTCAAACTGTTTTCTTTTGGGCAAATAAACCCCGAACAAGTAACAGAGTTAGCTCACCTTACTTGTTTAACAAGCGTTATTTTATTCTTTGTTTTTTTATCAACTATGCGAAGCGTTATCACCCAAAATGAAGAAAAACTTCAAACTGATAGCAAGTTATTACTATCTACCAATCAAAAACTAAACGAATTAATACTACTAAACGAAAGCTATAATGAAAGATTAAAAACACAATTACTAGAAGCCGAAAAATTATTGCTGGAAAAAGAAAGAGAATTAAAAATGGCCGCCTTACATGCTGAAGAAACAGAAAGAAAAAGAATTGCGAATGACTTGCATGATGAGTTAGGGGTAAAACTTTCCACCTTAAAAATGAACATAAGTAAATATGAAAATATTTTTAAAGATGAGGCCCGTGTTGAGTTTAACAACATCTTAAATTTAGTAGATGAAGCTTGTCATCAAATCAGAAATATTTCACATGCCATGCACCCTTCATTATTTGAAGAAAATGGACTAGTAATAACATTGAAAGATTTAATAAAAAACATTAATGATACTGGCAAAATTGAAGTAAAAATGGTGGTGATTGATTATGAAAAACATCTTTCAAATCAAAAAGAAATCATGGTTTATAGAATTCTGCTTGAGCTTTTAAATAATACTTTAAAACATGCAAAAGCAACCCATGTTAATTTACAAATTATCAAAAACAACAACCAACTCTCAATAATGTATGATGATAACGGGATAGGGTATCAATTATCGGAAATCAACAAGGGCATCGGCCTTTATAGCATTGAACATAGAACAAATGTTTTAAATGCCAATTGGAAAGTTGAGTCATCAAAAGATAGAGGAACCTTTAATTTAATTGAATTATTAATTCAATAAGTATGGCAAAAACAATCACCACAATTCTTGCTGAAGATCATCAATTAATTATAGATGAGTTAAAAAAACTTTTATCAAATATTAAGCATATTAATATTGTAGATACTTGTAGTAATGGTGCTGAACTAAAAGAATCCATTATTAAACATTTGCCGCAATTTGTAATTACTGATATTAATATGCCTATTTTAAACGGAATTGAAATTTGTGAATGGGTTAAAAAATTTAACCCTAATACAAAAATAGTTTTAATATCAATGTTCTATAGTCAATCTATCATCAACAAATTAAAAGCTATAAACGCAGATGGTTATTTAATTAAAAACTCCAGTAAAGATGAAATTGAAAAATGCATTAATAGTGTAATCAATGGTAATCCATATTTTTATACTTACCACAACTCTAATAATAAATCTGATGAAAACTTATTGTTTCCTAAAAATTATCTTTCAAATACTGAAATAGATGTGTTAAAAAAAATAGCTGAAGGGTATACTAATGCTGAAATTTCAATACAACTAAATATGGCCGAAAATACAATTTTTAGTATTAGAGAAATAATTTATAAAAAACTTAACACCAACAATCTAGCAGATTTAGTAAGCTTTGCTCAAAATATAAATGCAATTGATAAACAATAAATATGTTTGTGTTTCAATTTTAAAACATGAAATATTTTATTTTGATTGTTGTGTTGTTGCTTAGCAATGGGTTATCAGCACAATCACCCATCACCACTTTTGAAAAAAGCCACGGCACACAAACTGCTACACTTGATGAAGCTTATACATTTTATCGTCAGCTTGAAAAACAATTTCCTGATAAAATAAAAACCGATTCAAAGTTTAATGCATTGCCTGATTTAGGGGTGATGCAAGTAGAATTAAATTATGCTGAATATGAAAATGGAGTTACGATTTTAATCAACAACGCTATTCATCCTGGAGAGCCTGATGGCGTTGATGCTTCCATGTTATTAGCTCATGATTATTGTACTGGAAAATTGAAATTGCCTAAGAATGTTCGTGTAATTATTATTCCTGTTTTTAATGTGGTGGGGTGTTTGAATAGAAACAAATTTAGCCGTGCAAATCAAGATGGGCCTGAAGAATATGGCTTCAGAGCCAACGGACAAAATTTAGATTTGAATCGAGATTTTATTAAGTGTGATGCTCATGAAACACAAGGATTAAGAACGCTTTTATTGAAAGAAAATGTAGATATTTTTATTGATAATCATGTAAGTGACGGCGCTGATTATCAGCATATCATCACACTTTTGGTATCGCAACACAATAAATTAGAAAAGCCTTTGGATGAATTTGTAACCAACAAAATGATTCCTGAATTATACACCTCCATGAAAAAAGATAAATACGATTTGATTCCTTATGTCAATCATTTTTCTGAAACACCTGAAGTTGGTTGGCAAGAGTTTTATGATTCTCCACGATTTGCTTCAGGCTTTGCTGCCTTGTTCAATATCATTCCATTGGTTGTAGAAACGCACATGTTAAAACCTTACAAACAAAGAGTTGAAGCAACTTATGTTTTTTTGAAAAATGCAATTGAATATGCTTCCACTCATTCAGCTGAAATAAAATCAACCAGAAAAAAATCAGAAGAAAGTGTGATGAATCGAAGCAAATTTTATTTGAATTGGCAATGTGATACTTCAAAATTCGTGATGATAAATTTCAAAGGGTATGCTGCAAAACATAAAACAAGTGAAGTATCAGGTTTGCCAAGATTATATTACGACCGAAATGAACCATTTGAAAAACAAGTAAAATTTTACAACCAATATAAACCAATTGATTCGGTTGAAACGCCCATTGCTTATATCATTCCAAGAGGTTGGTATTCGATTATTGAAAAAACATTTGTATTAGGATATTTTAAAGATATCACCAACGAAACCCTCAAACGTGATACAATAATTGAAGTGGAAACTTATCAATTAGAAAATTTTAATACAGTAAAAATTGCTTATGAAGAACATTATATGCACTCTAACACAAAAGTGAGTAAATCAAAAAAGCAAATTCAATTTCATGCTGGTGATTATATTATCAAACCGAATGCAAATTTTTTAAAACGAATTTTAGTAGAAACTTTAGAACCAACAGCACCTGACAGTTATTTCAATTGGAATTTCTTTGATGCTATTTTGCAACAAAAGGAAGGCTACAGCGATTATGTTTTTGAAGATGTTGCTGCTGAAATTTTAAAGAATGATGTAGCATTAAAAAATCAATTAGAGGAAAAAAAGAAAGCCGATGAAATTTTTGCCAAATCAGCTTCTCAACAATTAGATTGGGTGTATAAGCATTCAAAATATTACGAAGGAAAAGTAAATCAATATCCTGTTTATCGATTGGTTAAATAATTTTTAAACACTTCCATTTTCAATTTTATTTCCTTTTCCGTTTGTTTTGAAATTTTTTCAAACGGAAAAATTTCGGTCGTTAATTTTTTTCCTGCGATGGTTCGTTTCCATGTGCCGATTATTTTTCCATCATGTACAATCATTGGTTTGAAAAGTCCATTGTTGGTAAATACTTTCGACGCATGATTTTTATCAACCACATCAAAACGATGAGCATAACTGATGATGTATTCGTCAAATGCAGGCAGTAAGTGGATTTCATTGATGTTCGTGGGGACACGAACCTCGGCTTTTTTTGAGCCTCGGTGAGTGTCCTCTCTCACCGAAATAAAATACGTTTGTTCGCCGACAACAATTTTCTCCAAATTTTTTGAAATAAAATCAATTGCTTTTTTTGCATCGGTTTGATTCAAGCCGCTCCACCAACTAAAATCTTTCAATGTTGCAGGCGAATGACTTTGAAAATAAATCGAGGCTAATTTTGCAAATGCTTCATCGCGATTAATTTTTTTTGATTGAGGAATTCTTTCATCCAGCAAAGCATAAGAAATATCTTTTCCTTTTCTGATTCCATTGCAAACCAAGCCGTTCAACTCTGCATGAAACATGATATGTGCAGAGCGATAATTATCGGTGTTGATTTTTTCTTTTTGCAACACACTCATAATTTCATCACGAGTGCTGTGATTATTTTTCGCTAAAATTTTCAGAATAATTTTTTCCGCTTTGAGCAAATCCTTTGCTTCTAACCCAACACTTTTGTTGTAAGAATTTAATGTTCTTTCAAGTTGTGGTTTGGATAAATCTAACATCCAGCGAAGGTTTTCAGCCGATACAATATGCCATGTGGGGCGCAAAATATGTGTTCGGATTATTTCGCCATTGTTTAATGCAGCTTCTATTTTATTTTCAGTTGCATCTGGCAAACGCAAAGCCACAGCCCATTTGCTCATTTCATAATCTTGCGCTTGCATAGCGCCCATCCAACTCAACAATTCATTAGGTTGCTGAAATTGCTGTTGTGCAATTTGTTGTGTGTGTAGGCGGTGGTGTGGGATGTGCATTGGGTTATAAGTATTACATCACAAATCTTTTCATTCCATTTTTCAAAACTGTGACATGAAAATTAAAAAGCAACCCTAATGGATAGCCGCCAAGTTTTAAATAGGTTAGAATTTGAGCTGTGTGCACATCGGTAAAAGTCTCAACTGTTTTCAATTCAATGACTACTAAATTTTCAACCAACAAATCAATTCGATAACCATGGTCTAGTTTTACTTCTTTATAAATAATGGGCATTGGCTTTTCCTTTTCTACACTCAATCCGGCATTTATCAATTCATGAAATAAACATTCTTGATAAGCAGACTCTAGTAATCCAGGTCCAAGAGATTTGTGCACCTCAATTGCCTTACCGATGATAATATTTGAAAGTTCATTTGCTCGTTGCATTGTTTATTTTTTGTTTCACTAAGTTACAGGAAGAAACCACAAAGTTGCACTAAGCATTTTCTTCGTGAACCTTTGTGTAGCCTTTGTGGTTCTTTGTGAAATAGCTT
>JBDKJJ010000157.1:0-4996 GCA_039796635.1 Bacteroidota bacterium | reverse complement strand
CACCAATCCACAGCCCTAATAATTAATAAATAATAATACTTTAATTAATTATTTATAAATCACAAAGTTCATAGTGAGTTTGTAAAACGAAAAATGTTGTGAATCTTTGCAAAATGAATTTAGAAAAAATACAAACAGAAGGATATGTAAATGAAACCATTGACCCAACTTTGGATTTGTTTGAAGAAATTAAAAAATTAAAAAAAGAAAAAAATGCTGTGTTGTTGGCGCATTTTTATCAGGACTCAGATATTCAAGATATTGCGGATTTTATTGGTGATAGTTTGCAATTATCACAAGAGGCTGCTAAAACAAATGCTGACATGATTGTATTTGCTGGTGTGCATTTTATGGCTGAAACAGCAAAAATTATTTCTCCTCAAAAAAAAGTTGTATTACCAGATTTAAAGGCAGGTTGCAGTTTAGCAGATAGTTGTCAGCCTGAATTATTTTCAAAATTTAAAGAAAAATATCCGAACCATGTTGTTGTAAGTTATATCAATTGTTCAGCAGAAATAAAGGCTTTAACAGATATTGTTTGTACATCAAGTAATGCTGAAAAAATTATCAACTCAATACCAAAAGATAAAGGAATTATTTTTGCGCCAGATAAAAATTTAGGTGCTTATCTTATTAAAAAAACTGGTAGAGAAATGGTGTTGTGGAATGGAGCTTGTATGGTGCATGAAATTTTTTCATTAGAGAAAATAATAAAATTAAAAGAGCGCCATCCTAACGCAAAATTATTAGCTCATCCTGAATGTGAAGAAGCAATTTTAAATCATGCTGATTATATAGGTTCAACAACAGGAATTTTAAATTTTTCAAAAACAGATTCGTGTAATGAATTTATTGTAGCTACTGAAACGGGCATACTTCATCAAATGATGAAAACTTCACCCAATAAAACTTTTATACCTGCACCACCAAATAATAACTGTGCTTGCAATGATTGCCCACACATGAAATTAAATACGTTGGAAAAAATTTATTTATGTCTGAAATATGAACAGCCTGAAATTATTTTAGATGAAACTATGCGTAAAAAGGCAGAGGGAAGTATTTTAAGAATGTTGGAAATAAGTAAGTAATTTACTTTAACAACTATATAATTTTTAATTTACACTTGTTTCACAAAATGTAAATCTTAAAATTATCTTCCATTTTTTATCGAGTATATTTTTGCTTCTCAATTTTTGTCAATTATAAAAATATGGAAAACACATCAAGCGTTGATATCAGAGCTATTAATGAACGTATTGCACAGGAAAGTGCATTTGTAGATTTAATTGTGATGGAAACTGGTAAAAATATTATTGGCCAGAAACACATGATTGAAAGATTGTTGATTGGATTACTTTCACAAGGGCATATTTTATTAGAAGGTGTACCAGGGTTAGCAAAAACATTAGCTATTAAAACATTAAGCACAGCTATTAATGGTAAGTTTAGTAGAATACAATTCACACCTGATTTATTGCCAGCTGATTTAATCGGTACAATGATTTATAATCAAGCAGAAAATAAATTCACTATTAAAAAAGGACCTGTATTTGCTAATTTTATTTTGGCTGATGAAATTAATAGAGCACCTGCAAAAGTGCAATCAGCATTGTTAGAAGCCATGCAAGAAAAACAAGTAACTATTGGCGAAACAACATTTAAATTAGAAGAACCATTTTTGGTTTTAGCTACTCAAAATCCTATTGAACAAGAAGGAACATATCCATTACCCGAAGCTCAAATGGATAGATTTATGATGAAAGTGATTATTACTTATCCATCAAAAGAAGAAGAGCAAATTATAATTCGTCAGAGTTTACAAGCAGCACAAAGTGTAATTAATCATGTGGTTGATACCAAACAAATTGTAGCAGCACGTGATGTGGTGAAAATGGTTTACATGGATGAAAAAATAGAACGCTATATTTTAGATATTGTATTTGCAACACGTAAACCTGAAGATTATAAATTACCAAGATTAAAATCATTAATAAGCTATGGTGGCTCACCACGAGCAAGTATTAATTTAGCTATGGCAGCAAAAGCTTATGCATTTATTAAGCGCCGAGGTTATGTAATACCTGAAGATGTGAGAGCTGTATGTTATGATGTAATGCGTCATAGAATTGGTTTGACGTACGAAGCAGAAGCTGAAAATATTACAACAGAAAATATCATCAATGAAATTTTGAATGCGGTTGAAGTACCTTAATTAATCTACTAATTAAATACAATAGCACACAGATTTAACAGATGTAAGAGATTTTGACGGATTTTAAATCCGTTTTAATCATAGCAATTTGTGTCATCAGTGTTCTAACAAAAATAAAATGCTTTCTACATCTGATATATTAAAACGTGTTCGACAAATCGAAATAAAAACTCGAGGCTTGAGCAATCACATCTTTGCAGGTGAGTACCACAGTGCGTTTAAAGGCAGGGGTATGAGCTTTAGTGAAGTGAGAGAATACCAATATGGTGATGATGTGAGGGCGATTGATTGGAATGTAACGGCAAGGTTCAAACATCCTTTTATAAAAGTATTTGAGGAAGAACGTGAGCTGACATTAATGTTGTTAGTAGATGTTAGTGGTAGTAGTATGTTTGGCACAAATCGTCAAATGAAAAACGAGTTAATAGCTGAAATATGCGCCGTACTTGCTTTTTCAGCTATTAAAAATAACGATAAAGTTGGGTTGATGTTATTTAGTAGCGAAACAGAATTGTTCATTGCGCCCAAAAAAGGAAAGGCACATATTTTAAGAATGATAAGAGAGTTGCTGGTGTTTAAGCCAAAACATAAAGGAACTGATGTAGGTAAAGCCATGAAAGCCTTTAACAACATGGTCAAGAAAAGATGTATTACTTTTTTATTAAGTGATTTTATGAGTAGTAATTATGAAGAAGCATTAAAAGTAACATCAAAAAAACATGATTTAATTGGGTTGAATATTTATGATGAAGCTGAAAGACAAATACCAGTAAGTGGCTTGATGAACGTATTTGATGCTGAAACAGGTAATACATTTTTAGCCGATTTCAACAATAAAAAAATTAGAGAAGAATATCGTCAATCTTTTTTGAATAGTATGGCAACGTTCAAAAATCAGTTTCAAAAAAATGGTGCCGGAGCTTTGCAAATAGCAACACATGATAATTATGTACCCATTTTAAGAAATTATTTTAAGCAACGATAGGAAGAAAGTTTTTAGTTATTAGATACTTGTTATTAGTAATTAAAGGTTTGAACTAAGGTTTGTGTAATCACGAATATCAAATAAATGAAGTTAAAATTTATACATACAGTTTTTTATTTGTTGATGATTGGGGTTTTCCTTTCACAAAATTTGTATGCACAAAAAATTACCGCATCAGCAAAAACAGATTCAACGATTTATAATATCGGCGACCACATTGTTGTTAAGCTTCAACTAAATAATCCGAAACACTTACCAGTAATTTGGGCTGATTTAAATACAGATACGAGTTCACATTTTGAAGTAATAGGTGCTTCAAAAATTGATACTAATGCTAATGGGTTTTCACAAAATGTGGTGTACACAAATTTTGATTCGGGCAATTATGTTTTTCCTGCATTTGTATTTTACATCAACAACAAAAATAAAATTGATACTCTTAAAACTGAACCGTTTCAATTGAGATGTAAAGGAATTGTTGTAGATACTTTAAAAGATATTAGAACCATTAAAAAGCCGATAGATATTCCTTACACATTTAGAGAATACTTGCCTTATATAATTGTTATTTGGTTGGCATTAGCAGCTGTGTTAGCGGCATTATTTTATTGGTTTGTAATCAGAAAAAGAAAACAAAAGCAATTGCAAGCAAAAACAGAAGTTTATTACTCACCATATCAAAAAGCAATAATGAAATTAGATGAATTAGAAAAAGAGAATTTGCCAATGAGAGATGAAATTAAAATGTACTACACAAAACTTACAGATATTCTAAGGGAATATTTGGAAACACAATTTAAAATTGCGGCACTTGAATCAACCACAGATGAATTAATGGAACGCTTGAAATACAGCAGTATTGATGCAGCCAGCCGAATCCAATTATTTGAATTATTGTCATCAGCGGATATGGTAAAATTTGCTAAAGCAAAACCAGGAATGAACGAACATGAGGCGGCTTTAATTTCTGCAAGAAAATTTGTAGAACAAACAAGTTTAACCACATAGAAACAGAAGAAACATTAGAAAATGATTACAAGAAAATATTTGGACGATATGACCTATAAAATAATAGGAGCAGCAATCGAAGTACACAAAGTGCTTGGTCCGGGCTTATTAGAAAGCGTATATCATAAATGTTTGAAAGAAGAATTAAAATTAAGAGAAATAAATTTTGAATCAGAAAAAATAGTACCAGTAAATTATAAAGGCGTTATTGCAATTACAGATTTAAGATGCGATTTTTTAATTGAAAACTGTATTGTAATCGAATTAAAGGCCGTTGAATCTATGTTGCCTATTCATGAAGCGCAGTTATTAACGTATATGAAATTATTAAAAATACCCAAAGGAATATTAATAAATTTTAATTGTTCTAATATTTTTAAGGATGGTCAGAAAACATTAGTGAATCAACATTTTAACGAATTATTATAAATAGAAAACAGAAAAGGATCTATGATTCTTCTGTTTCTATGTGGTAAAAAACAATGAATATTTTTCATACATATCAATTTCTTCACCCACAGTTTTTCTGGCTGCTATTATTAGTACCAATAGCTATTGCATGGAAATTATTTGTTCGAAAAAAAGAACATGCAGCCTTTACCATATCAAATATCAATAATGTAAAAAATTGGGTTACAGATTCATGGCGAATCAAAACAATATGGCTTCCATTTGTTTTGCGAAATGCAGTTTTTGTAGCCATCATCATGGGTTTGGCTCGTCCGCAAAACACATCTGAAAGCCGTGAAGAAACCACCGAAGGAATTGATATTGTGATGAGCATGGAT
>JBDKJJ010000156.1:0-6535 GCA_039796635.1 Bacteroidota bacterium | reverse complement strand
AAATAAGCTCTCATTTCTTCAATCATTTTACTATGGTCATGAATTTTCATACCATCTTGCAATCCATCATATGCATCAAATGGCATAGCACCATATGTACGCATAATTCTATTTACAGCATTGCCCTCACTGCCTTCATCAAATACAGTTGTGCCGCGGCTTTCAACAAATCCTTTAGCTTTTTCTGTATATTCCCAATACACAGTAAACAATGGACTTAATCTTACATTTTTGTTAGCAATACGATTGATTTCTGTTTCGAAATAAGAGTTACTACTGAATGACCAACAAGTGCCTGTATTCCCTTGTGAGATGGGTGTATTCTTCCACCATGTTTTATAATCTTCAATATTATTCGGAATATCAATACCTGTTAAATCAACCTTCATGTATTTCTGAGTTTTTGGTTTTTCAGAAGTTGAATTATGTTCTGAAATACCTTTCATGATTGTGTTAGCATAATAGCCAGGTTTGCTTTCAATAAAGGTTGCTTTATAATTTGGCTTATTCTGTGAAAAAGCAATCATTGAAACCAATGTTGCAGAAATAGTAATTATTGTTTTTTTCATTTTTATTAATTTGATATAAAATTGAAGACTTTTTAAATAGGGTCAGTCCCCATTTTAAGGTGATTTATTTAAACTGATTACTTACCACTAATTCTTTACTACCTGGCGTATAAGTGTAAAATCCTTCTCCACTTTTTACGCCGTATTTTCCTGCTGCTACCATATTCACTAAAAGCGGACATGGTGCATATTTAGGATTACCAAATCCATCATGCAATACTCTTAAAATAGCTAGGCAAGTATCTAAGCCAATAAAATCAGCTAATTGTAATGGCCCCATTGGATGAGCCATACCTAATTTCATTACGGTATCAATTTCGGCAACGCCACCAACACCTTGAAACAACGTTTCAATAGCTTCATTAATCATTGGCATTAAAATACGATTGCTAACAAAACCGGCGTAATCATTTACCACAACAGGAACTTTGCCTATTTTTTTCGATAACTCAACAATCGTATTGCTTACTTCTTTTGAAGAAGAATAACCATCAATTATTTCCACCAATTTCATCAATGGAACTGGATTCATGAAATGCATTCCAATTACAGATGAAGGTCGCTTGGTTGCTGATGCAATTTTTGTAATAGAAATAGAAGAAGTATTTGTAGCTAAAATGCAATTTTCAGGCGCATTAGCATCAATATCTTTAAATATTTTCAATTTCAAATCAATATTCTCCGTAGCTGCTTCAATCACTAATTCGGCAACCTTAACACCATCAGCAATTGATGTTGATGTAGTAATGTTTTTAGTACAATTTTCAACCTGTTCGGCAGTAATTGTTCCTTTACCCAACATTCTTTCATTGTTTTTTGAAATAGTTGCTAATGCTTTTTTCAAAGCATCATCTGAAACATCAATTAATGTAACTTGATAGCCATTTAAACCAAATACATGAGCAATACCATTACCCATTTGTCCTGCACCAATTACTGAAATATTTTGCATTTTATAAGTTGTTTATTTTAATATTATTGAACAGATTTTTTTTGTTTTTTATCTTCTAATTTTTTCATAAAACCAGCAACAATTTCATCGTCAGAAAGTTTGTTTTCCATTTGTTCTAATGAAAATTTAGCATCTTTTACAAAAGGATGATTAGGATATTTAGCAATGAAATCTTTGAAAATTAATTTTGCTTTAGCTGTATCATTAATAGCTGTTTGATAAGTGAAAGCTTGAAGGAATAAGCTATTGGCAGCTTGTTTTGATTGTGGATATTTAGCGAAAATAACGCCGTAAATATCTACTGCTTGCTTAAATTTGGAAATGCCTTTTGAATATTCAGCAGCTTTATACAAATAATCAACTGCTAAAGTATCATCTGGATTTTCTTTTGCATAGGTTTGAAAATCAGCAATAAGAATGTTAGCTAACGAATCTTCTTTTGGTGTTACCATTTCATCAGCCAATAATATTTTTTCATTAGCTACTATTTTAGCTTTTAATTTATCTTTTGCTGATGTGCATGCGAATAAAAATAACAATGAACCTGAAATAATAATTATACTTTTTTTCATACTTACTCTTTATTACGCAAATGTAAAAAAGCACAACTTAAAATTGTTGATTTTGCTGTAAAAAGTATGAACACAAAACTACTTTCTTAAACTTTCAATATAGCCTTCAATTTCAATTAAATTAGAGCTGTCCATCCATTTTAAATTTGATTCCTTATTGAACCAAGTAACTTGTCTTTTAGCGTAATGCCTTGAGTTTTGTTTTATTAAATCAATTGCTTTTTCTTTGGTTTGTTTACCATCAAAATAATCAAACCATTCTGCATAACCAACTGTTTGTAAGGCTTGTAAATGCTTATAAGGATAAAGGTTTCGAGCTTCTTGTTCTAAGCCATTATTAATCATTAAATCTACTCGTTTATTTATTCTATCATATAAAATTTCACGTGGCATTTGCAATCCAATTTTAATGGAATCAAAAAACTGCTCTTGTTTTTTATTCTGATTTTTAAAAGTAGAGTAGGGCTGCTGAGTTTGAATGCATACTTCTAATGCTCTTATTAGTCTATATGGATTTTTTACATCAACAATATTGAAATATTCATTATCTAATTCTTTCAATTGATTTTGCAACCATTCAATTCCATTTTGATCAAAATTAGTTCTGACAAACTCCTTGGTAGATTTTTCAATTTCAGGAAAATCGTCAATGCCTTCGCAAATTGCCCGAATGTATAAACCTGTGCCACCACACATGATTACTTCTGCATTCTTCTCAAATAATTTTTGAAGCTTTGCTAAAACTTCATTTCTGTAAATTCCTACATCATACTTTTGATGAATTGAAATATGATTAATAAAATGATGAGGAGCTTCAGAAAGCTCATCAGATGTTGGTTTTGCTGTGCCAATTGTCATTTCATTGTATAATTGCCTTGAATCTGCCGAAATGATTTCTGTATTGTAATGGTTGGCTAAATTAATTGCAGCAGCAGTTTTACCACTTGCAGTTGGTCCGGCTATTACAATAAGTAGTGGCTTTGACTTCATTTTATTATTTAATAAAAAATGCCCGATTAATCGGGCATTCAAATTTTTATGCTAACTCTTCTTTTCCATGACAAGATTTGAATTTCTTACCGCTACCACAAGGGCAAGGGTCATTACGTCCTACTTTTGGTCCTGAAACTATTGGTGTTTGCTTTGGCTTTTCACCGCCAGCATTTTGCATGGCTTGTTGGTTGGCTGCTTCGGCTTCTGCTTGAGCACTGAATTCATCTTTTTGAGTTTTCATTTTGCTCATATCAGTTCGTTGCGGTTCTCTAGCTTGTTTTACGTCACGTTCGTTTTCAACGTGAATATGACATTTGCATAAGAAACTCAAAATTTCTTTATTCGTTTCAGCCAACATTTGATTAAACATTTCAAATGCTTCAAATTTATAAATTAATAATGGGTCTTTTTGTTCAAAAACTGCCGCTTGTACGCTTTGTTTCAAATCATCCATCTGACGTAAATGCTCTTTCCATTGGTCGTCAATGATGAATAATGAAATAGCTTTTTCAACTTCAGTAATCAATTCAGCGCCTTTAGTTTCCAATACTTTATTTAAATTACAAGTAATATTAAAGCCACGTTTTCCGTCAGTAAACGGAACAACCACGTTCTCAATTTGTGGTTGATTGTTTTTTATATTTTGCAATACTGGTAAAGCTTCAGCAGCTATTGCGGCATTTTTTCTTGCATAATGGTCTTTTACTTCATGGTATAATTGATGTGCTAAATCATCAGCTTTTGCTTTTTTAAATTGCTCTTCGGTAATTGCTGTATCAATTGAAAACTGAATCATGCAATTCAATTTGAAATCATGAAAATTGCCGCCATCTTGTTGTTGACCAATTAACAAACTACATAAATCATACATTGAGTTATCAATATCCAAATTCAAACGTTCGCCAAATAAAGCATGATGTCGTTTTGTATAAATTACATTACGTTGTTTGTTCATTACATCATCATATTCTAACAAACGTTTACGAGTACCAAAGTGATTTTCTTCCACTTTAGTTTGAGCCCTTTCAATAGATTTTGTAATCATACTATGCTGAATTACTTCACCTTCTTTATAGCCCAATTTATCCATCAATCCTGCAATACGTTCGCTACCAAATAAGCGCATTAAATCATCTTCTAACGATACAAAAAACTGTGATGAACCTGGGTCGCCTTGACGTCCGGCACGACCTCTCAACTGTCTGTCAACACGGCGACTCTCATGACGTTCAGTACCAATGATTGCCAATCCACCTGCTTCTTTAACACCTTCTCCTAATTTAATATCAGTACCACGACCAGCCATATTCGTAGCAATAGTTACATTGCCTGATAAACCTGCTTCTGCTACTACTTGGGCTTCACGTTGATGTTGTTTTGCATTTAATACATTGTGTTTGATGTTACGCAATTTCAACATTCGGCTTAATAATTCTGATACTTCAACATTGGTAGTTCCCACCAATACTGGTCTTCCTGCTGCTGATAATTTTTGAATTTCATCAATAGCAGCATTGTATTTTTCTTTCTTTGTTTTATAAACAAAATCTTGGTCATCTTTTCTAATGATATTTCGATGTGTAGGAATAGTAACCACATCTAATTTGTAAATTTCCCAAAACTCACCAGCTTCAGTTACTGCCGTACCAGTCATACCGGCTAACTTATGGTACATACGGAAATAATTCTGTAATGTAATAGTGGCAAATGTTTGAGTAGCAGCTTCTACTTTTACATTTTCTTTAGCTTCAATGGCTTGATGTAAGCCATCACTATACCTTCTTCCTTCTAATACACGACCTGTTTGTTCATCTACAATTTTTACTTTACCATCCATCACCACATATTCCACATCTTTTTCAAATACGGTATAAGCTTTTAACAATTGTGTAACGGTATGAATTCTATCGCTCTTGATTGCAAAATCAGCAATCAAAGCATCTTTTTTAGCTAATTTTTCATCAGCTGATAAATCAGATTTTTCGATTTCAGCCACTTCAGCTCCTACATCAGGCATTACAAAGAAATGAGGATCTTCGCCGCTTTCAGTGATTAATTCCACACCTTTTTCAGTCAATTCAACTTGATTGTTTTTTTCATCAATAGTGAAGAATAATTCAGCATCAACTTTAGGCATATTTTTTTGCTGTTCTTGCAAATAAAAATTTTCAGTTTTTTGCAAAACTTGACGAATGCCTTGTTCGCTTAAATATTTAATAATTGCTGAATTTTTTGGTAAACCTCTAAAAGCTCTAAGCAAAGCCAAACCGCCAGTTTCTTCATCAGTTTTACCTTCTGCAATTAATTTTTTAGCATCATTCAAAAATTGATTTACAACTCTGCGTTGCACATCCACAACTTTTTGAATACGAGGTTTTAATAAATGAAATTCTTGGTCATCGCCCTTAGGCACAGGTCCTGAAATAATCAATGGTGTACGTGCATCATCAATTAATACAGAATCCACTTCATCTACCATAGCATAATGATGTTTGCGTTGCACCATTTCATCAGGCGAATGCACCATATTATCACGTAAATAATCGAAGCCAAATTCATTGTTAGTACCCCAAACAATATCAGCCATATAAGCATTTCGGCGTTCTTCACTGTTAGGTTGATGTTTATCAATACAATCAACAGTTAATTGTAAAAATTCGAATAAAGGCCCGTTCCATTCTTGGTCACGACGAGCTAAATAATCATTTACAGTTACAATATGAACGCCTTCACCTGCTAAAGCATTTAGATAGGCAGGTAGAGTAGATACTAAAGTTTTACCTTCACCTGTTGCCATTTCAGCAATTTTACCTTGATGCAATGCCAAACCGCCAATTAATTGCACATCATAATGTATCATGTTCCATGTAACTAGGTTGCCAGCAGCTTCCCAACTATTGCTCCAAATAGCATTTTCACCAGCAATTTTTACATAAGATTTTTTTGCGGCTAAATTTTTATCGTACTCAGTAGCTTTTACAGTTAAACTCGAATTTTCAGTTAATCTTTTAGCAGCTTCTTTCACTACTGCAAAAGCTTCGGGCATAATTTCAGCTAATACTTCCTCAATTTTTTTATCACGTTCCTTCTTGAATTCATCTAATTGTTTGTAGGCTACTTCTTTATTTTCGATAGCAAAATCAACACTTTCAACTTCTGATTTCAAATTATTAATTTGTACATCAATATCAGCTAAGTGATTTTTTATGGTATCTCTGAATTCAATTGTTTTATGTCGTAGTTCATCAATTGATAATCCTTTTAATTTTTCTTCAGCTTGAAGTATTGGTTGAATTTGGCTTCTAAGCTCTTTAACATCTTTTTCTGTTTTGCTTCCGCCGAAAATTTTTGATATAAAATTTAACATGATGTGATTTGGTTAATCGTTAGTTTATTAACAAGTTGGCGAAAATACAAAACAAATATTTCACCAATAAATAAAAACGGAA